>CAVINS010000040.1:0-32288 GCA_963643925.1 Bacteroidaceae bacterium | reverse complement strand
TAATGATTTAATGCTGTGTATTCTGCGGCAAAGGTCCAAAGCAAGGTGTGCCAAATTGAGGTATAGGTTTTAAAAAAGTTGATTCTTGATAAAAACAACAGTCTGTTGCATGTTGGGCAAGGAACACAGGATGTCCTCGCATAGGAGTCTGCTTGCCGTCGTTGGGTATCACGGCAGGAGCCAGACGTTTCGCCACAAAGTCTCGTGCATGCAGGCGGATCGTGTCAAGACCTTTGGATGCGATAGAGTCTCGGTCTTTCTGCGTCAGATGAAAACGTCTGCGGAAGGCAGACTGCGCCAGCCTATTTAATAAGCCGGTCAAGTCGTACTCTTATCCTTCTGCAGCAGGAGTCTCTTGCTGTTTCTCTTCGGGAAACAATGACGGATCTATATTTCTTTTTTTCTGATGTCATTCTAATTGTAATACCCAGTCCTGCACCGACAGAACGTCCTTCGTCTTTTCCAACGCCTTGCGTTGCTTGTTGCTTTTCACCTTCAGTGCATAGCCATGGATGTTGTTGTAGCGGTAAAGCACCTCGATGCCGTTCTTCTGATTTCCTACCGCCAAGGAAAAGGTCATTCGATAGGGAATGGCAGCTTGTCCCAAGACCCATTGTCGTCTTGATTCAATAATCACTCTTCCCAATCTTATAGGAGTCACAAACACGAAGAGAGGGCAGCAAAACGAAATACTATGCGTTTTGCTGTCCTCTCGGTGGGTATCCTATATCCGCGCGTGCGGCGGCCGTCAGCTTACTGCTGCAACAGATATTGCTTGAAGGACGCGAAGTCCTTGCTCATGAGGACGGTCTGCTTCTTTTCCTTCATGAAGGCTTTGAGACCAGTGGGAATCTCAACGTCCTGCTGGATGATGGCCGACACCACATCGCGGAACTTGGCGGGGTGAGCCGTCTCGAGGAACACACCGGACTCGCCCTCCTGAAGACCCTCTTCCAAGGCACGATAGCCACAGGCACCGTGAGGGTCGAGCAGGTAGCCGAAGTTGTGGAACACACGGGCTACAGTGTCGCGTATCTGGTCGTCGGAGTAGGTGGCACCGGAGATCTCCTTCACGATGTCGTCATGCGAACCTTTGTAGAGGTCGAGGATACGGGCGAAGTTGCTAGGGTCGCCCACATCCATGGCGTTGGCGATGGTGACCACAGAGGCTTTGGGACTGTAGATGCCCGTCTGCAGGTAGTTGTAGAAGATGTCGTTGCGGTTGTTGGCAGCAATGAAACGCTTCACAGGCAAGCCCATCCGCTTGGCGAACAGTCCGGCGGTGATGTTGCCGAAGTTGCCGCTCGGCACACAGATGGCCAGGTTGTCGGCCTTGCCGAGTTCCTTCATCTGCGCGTAGGCATAGAAGTAGTAGAATGCCTGCGGCAGGAAGCGCGCCACGTTGATGGAGTTGGCCGAAGTCAACTTCATGTGCCGGTTGAGCTCCTCGTCCATGAAGGCGCTCTTCACCAGGGCCTGGCAATCGTCGAACACGCCGTCCACCTCGATGGCGGTGATGTTCTTGCCCAGCGTGGTGAACTGCTTCTCCTGAATCTCGCTCACTTTACCCTTCGGATAGAGCACATAGACGTGAATGCCCTTCACACCGAGGAAGCCGTTGGCCACGGCACTGCCGGTGTCGCCGGAGGTTGCCACTAGCACGTTCACCTCTTTCTGTTTCTCCTGCTGGATGAAGTAGCCCAGCAGACGGGCCATGAAGCGCGCGCCCACATCCTTGAAGGCCAGCGTAGGGCCATGGAAGAGTTCCAATGAATAGATGTTGTCCGTCACGTTCACCACGGGTACATCGAAACTCAGCGTATCCGACACGATGAACTTCAAGGCTTCCGCCGGAATGTCCTCGCCAAAGAACGCGTCGGCCACCTGATAGGCTATCTCCTGGAACGAGAGACAGTCGATGGTACGATAGAACTTGTTGGGCAAGGGTTTGATTTTCTCGGGCATGTAGAGTCCCTTGTCGGGAGCGAGTCCCTTCACTACCGCATCGTGGAGTGAAGCTTTCGGTGATTTTCCGTTTGTGCTATAGTAATTCATATCTTCAGTACTTCATAAATTCGTTCATAAACTCGTTTTCTTTCATCAGACCATAGACGCCGTCCACACAGGCGATCTCGTCGAACCGCTGCACACTGTCCGGCTCGATGCCCGGATAGTAGATGAGGAACGGCACAGGCTCGGCGGTGTGTGTGCGCAGCTCACAGGGAGTCGGATGGTCGGGCAACACGGCTATGGCCACAGGCTCCGACCAGGACTTCACCGCCTCGTAGACAGGACCCACGACACGGCTGTCGAGGTTCTCTATCGTCCGGAGTTTCAGTGGAATGTCGCCCTCGTGACCGGCCTCGTCGCTGGCTTCGATGTGCAAATATACGAAATCCTCGTCTTTCAGCGCCTTCAGAGCGGCCTCCACTTTTCCTTCGTAGTTGGTGTCGTAGAGTCCGGTAGCCCCTTCCACATCGATGTTGCGCAGGCCCGCATAGTAACCGATGCCTTTGATGAGGTCCACGGCCGAGATGACACTACCCTTGCGGATAGCAGGATAGGTGACGGAGAGTGGTTCCATCTGCGGACGGTAACCGGGCGACCATGGCCAGATGCTGTTGGCGGGGTCTTTGCCGGCAGCGATGCGACGGAGGTTCACCGGATGATTGTGCAGCAGTTCCTGCGACTTCAGTATCAGGTCGTTCAGCAGGTCGGCCGTCTCCTTTGCTTCGGGAACGAGCGGTTTCACCAGCAAGGGACGGAAGGGCTTCAAGGGCACATCGTGCGGAGGGGTGCAGTCCAACTGCTTGTTGCCTCCATTGACCACCAACAGGTGGCGATACTGCACGCCGGTGTAGAAGTGCACCCGGTCGTCACCCAGTTCCTGTTGCAGGAACTTTATCAGTTCGTCCGCCTCTTCGGTGGTGACGTGTCCCGAAGAGTGGTTTTTCAATATCTCGCCTTCGATGCAGACCAGGTTACAGCGCATGGCCATCTCGCCCGGCTTCAAGTCCACACCAATGCTGGCGGCCTCCAGCGGTCCCCTACCCTCGTATACCTTCGGCAGGTTATATCCGATGACGGACATGTTGGCCACTTCGCTGCCGGGATGGAAACCGGGAGCCACGGTGATCAGCCGTCCCGTGCGTCCCTTGCGTGCGAGCATATCCATGTAAGGGGTATGCGCATGCTGCAGCAATGTTTGGTTGTTCAATGACTTCACGGCCCAGTCGGCCATACCGTCGCCCAAAATGATAATGTGTTTCATCTTTTTCGCTCTCTCGTTAAGTTCATAATATATCACTGCTCCGCCCTTGCGGCAGGGGTCTTTCCGCTATCAGATGTTGGCGATGCTCATGATGTCGGCAAACACGCCGGCGGCTGTCACGCTGGCACCGGCGCCGTAACCTTGAATGAGCATCGGGTACTCCCGGTATCGCTCCGTGGTGAGGAGGATGATGTTGTTGCTACCCTCCAGGTTGTAGAAGGGGTGTTTGCTGTCCACCTCACGCAACGACACGGAAGCCTTGCCTTCGTTGAGGCAAGCCACGAAGCGCCAACGTTTGTTCTCCTTCTCCAGTTGCTGGCGACGTGCCTCGAAGTCGGCATCCAGCGACGGCAACTTCTTCCAGAACTCGTCCAACGTGCCTTCGAAGAAATCCCGCGGGATGAAGAGGTTGGCATCCACGTCTTCCTGCTCCAGACGGTATCCGGCTTCGCGGGCCAGGATGACCAGCTTGCGGATGACATCCTTGCCGCTGAGGTCGATGCGGGGGTCGGGCTCGGAGTATCCCTCCTCCTTGGCCATACGCACTGCCCGGCTGAAGGGGATGTCGGCGCTGAGGGTGTTGAACAGGTAGTTGAGTGTGCCGCTCAGCACAGCCTCTATCTTCAGAATCTTGTCGCCACTGGCAATCAGGTCGTTGATGGTGTTGATGATAGGCAGGCCGGCACCCACGTTGGTCTCGAAGAGGAACTTCACCTGGCGCTTGCGGGCGGTCTGTTTCAGCTCCTTGTAGTTGTCGTAGCGCGACGATGCCGCCACCTTGTTGGCTGCCACCACGGAGATGTTGTGTTGCAGGAACTCCTTGTAGAGCGAAGCCACCTCGGTGCTGGCGGTGCAGTCCACAAACACGGAGTTGAAGATGTTCATGCCTATCACCTCGTCGTGGATGCGCTGCACGGAGCTGGGTTCGCTGTGCTCCAGTTCCTCGCGATAGGTGTTGAGGTTGAAGCCCTCGCGGCGGAACATGGCGTGATGGCCATTGATGATGCCCACCACGTTGAGCTTCAGTCCGCGCTCCTGCTTGAGACGTTCCTGTTGGGTGCGCAGTTGCTCTATCAGACTGCCGCCCACAGTGCCCACACCGCAGATGAAGAGGTTGAGCACCTGGTACTCGGAGAGGAAGAAGCTGTCGTGGATGACATTCAGCGTCTTGCGCAGTTGCTTGCCGTCCACCACAAACGAGATGTTGGTCTCGGACGAACCCTGTGCACAGGCGATGACGTTGATGCCGTTGCGTCCCAGTGTGCCGAAAAGTTTCCCGGCGATGCCAGGCGTATGGCGCATGCCTTCGCCCACGATGGCTACAGTTGCCAGTCCCGACTCGATGCTCATGGGGGCCATCTCGCCCATCTCTATCTCTTTGGCGAATTCCTGGTCGAGAATCTGACGCGCCAGCTCGGCGTCCTCCTCGCGCATACCGATGGAAGTTGAGTTTTCCGAGGAGGCCTGCGACACGAGGAACACGCTGATGCCATTCTCCGCTAGCGTGCGGAAGATGCGGTGGTTCACACCGATGACGCCCACCATACCGAGACCGGTCACGTTGAGCAGGCTGGTGTTGTTGATGGACGAGATGCCCTTGATGGCACGCGAGTCGTCGTTGGTCTCGTACTTGATGACCGTGCCGGCACTCACGGGCTTGAAGGTATTCTTTATCAGGATAGGTATATTCTTGTGGAAGACCGGATAGATGGTGGGCGGATAGACCACCTTGGCTCCGAAGTTACACAACTCCATGGCCTCCACGTAGCTCAGTTCGTTGATGGTGTAGGCGGAAGAGATGACACGCGGGTCGGCGGTCATGAAACCGTCCACATCGGTCCATATCTCCAGGCTGTCGGCATCGAGGGCGGCGGCGATGATGGCTGCGGTGTAGTCCGAACCGCCACGTCCAAGGTTGGTCACCTCACCGCTGTTCTTGTCCGTGGAGATGAATCCCGGCACGAGCGCCACCTGTGGCAGCGGACTGAAAGCCTCCTTCACCAGTTTGTTGGTGAGGTCGGAGTCGAGGATGTGTTTGGAGTGTTTCTTCTCGGTCTTGATGAAGGTACGTGAGTCGTACCACTGTGCGCCCCGGATGAGCCGTGCCACAATCTGCGAGGAGATGCGCTCACCATAGCTGACGATGGTGGCAGAGGTCTTGGGCGAGAGGTCCTTTATCAGGTAGAGACCCTGGTAGATGTCCTTCAGCTCGTTGAGTAGGCGTCCTATCTTGTCGAGCAGAGCGTCCTGCTTCTCCCCTGCGGGTATCACGGCCTTCACCATGTTGACGTGGCGCTCCACAATTTCGCGGAACTCGTCCTCGTAGGTGAGGTCACCCGCAACGGCAGTCTTCGAGCAATGTATCAGCTTGTCCGTGATGCCGCCGAGGGCGGACACGACAACGATAACCGGTTCATTTTGTGATTCAACAATGCTTTTTACATTCAGTATACTGTTTACGGAACCTACAGACGTTCCGCCAAATTTCATTACTTTCATAATCAAGTTATTATTGGCAAGCCTCTTCCCCTCGTCCTTGTCAAAGGGAACGCTCACACAAAGAATTAAAAAAATCAGTTGATTTGTTCTGCTTACATCCGTAAGCGTGTATCACGTAGAAACACTATATACTAGCCCTAACCCCTAAGGGTCGTCATTCGCGTGGTGGTCATCATCGACACGAACCACGCCGTACTGGTTGTATACAGAGATACCGTTGTCATTGCACAGATATTTTCTTTTTCGACGCGGCAAAAATAATAATAATTTGTTATATCCGCATACTTTTATCAATAATTCTATCAAAAGGAGGCAAAATTTGTCAAGTGCCGTACCGGAGGGGCATCAGAGGCGGAGCTTTTCTCCCGCTTACACCTTAATTATATATGTTATATATAGGAGGAGAGGCACTTGTACATAGGAGACGCGGCGCCAGCTGACCGGGCAACAAAAAAAGGAGGCAGAATTTCATTCTCTCTGCAGATTGCACTATCTTCGCAGCTTTATAGAGCATAAACTTAACCCGTATCACAATATGGCAAAGGAAAAGGTCGTTTACGTATGTAGCGAGTGCGGACAGGAGTCTCCACGATGGATAGGCAAATGTCCGGCTTGCGGTTCGTGGAACACGTTCAAGGAGATGACGGTGCAGAAGGAGTCCCTCTCCAAGCGTCCGTTGGCAGGCGTGGGCAGCATGCGCTCCAAACCGCAACGGCTGGAGACGATAGAGAGCGGCAACGAGGCCCGCATCGACATGCACGACGAGGAGTTCAACCGCGTGTTAGGCGGCGGACTGGTGCCAGGTTCACTGGTGCTGCTGGGCGGAGAACCGGGCATCGGCAAGTCGACCCTCATCATGCAGACAGTGCTGCAGATGCCGGAGAAACGCATTCTCTACGTCTCCGGCGAGGAGAGCGCCGCACAGCTGAAACTGCGTGCCGACCGCCTTCACCCCAACGCCCAGGGTTGCCTCATCGTGTGCGAGACCTCGCTGGAACAAATCTTCACCCACATCAAGAATACCGAACCGGAGATTGTCATCATCGACTCCATACAGACCATCTCCACGGAGACGGCCGAGTCATCGCCCGGCAGTCTGGTGCAGGTAAGGGAGTGCGCCGCCGCCATACTGAAGTTCGCCAAGGAGAGCAACGTGCCGGTCATCCTCATCGGCCACATCAACAAAGAGGGCAGCATTGCCGGACCGAAGGTGCTGGAGCACATCGTGGACACGGTGCTGCAATTCGAGGGCGACCAACACTACCTGTACCGCATCCTGCGCAGCATCAAGAACCGCTTCGGCAGCACCGCTGAGCTGGGCATCTACGAGATGCGTCAGGACGGACTGCGCCAGGTGAGCAACCCTTCGGAACTGCTCCTCTCGCAGGACCATGACGGGATGAGCGGCATCGCCATCGCCGCTGCCATCGAAGGCATCCGCCCGTTCCTCATCGAGACACAGGCTCTGGTGAGCACGGCAGCCTACGGCACCCCGCAACGCTCGTCCACAGGATTCGACCTGCGACGGATGAACATGCTGTTGGCGGTGCTGGAGAAGCGTGTGGGATTCAAGCTGGCACAGAAGGATGTGTTCCTCAACATCGCCGGCGGACTGCGGGTGAACGACCCAGCCATCGACTTGGGTGTCATCAGCGCCATACTCTCCTCGAACATGGACGTGGAGATAGAGCACAACGTCTGCATGGCGGGCGAGGTGGGACTCTCGGGTGAAATCCGGCCAGTGAACCGCATCGAACAACGCATCTCCGAGGCAGAGAAACTCGGATTCAGCCAATTCCTGATCCCCAAGCACAACCTGCAGGGGCTGGATGCGGGCAAATACAAGATAGAGCTGATTCCGGTGAAGAAAGTGGAAGAGGCATTCAGAAAACTTTTCGGATAACGACAAGAAGAAACGATGACAGAAGAATACCAACTGCGGCTGTTGCCCGAACAGGCGGCCAACGAAGAACGGATAAAGCGGTACATCAGTCAGGAGAAAGGCTTCGACGAGCGTACCATAAAGAGTGTGCGGATACTGAAACGGAGCATCGATGCCCGGCAACGGACCATCTACGTGAACCTGACCATCAGAGCGTACATCAATGAGTTTCCCAAGGAGGAGCCTTTCCAACGCATCGAGTACCACTCGGTGGAGGGGAAACCGAAGGTGATTGTCGTGGGAGCCGGTCCCGGCGGACTCTTCGCGGCATTGCGCCTCATTGAGTTGGGCCTGCGTCCTATCGTGGTGGAGCGCGGCAAGGATGTGCACGAGCGAAAGAAGGACATCGCCCTCATCTCGCGCCAGCACAAGGTGGACCCTGAGTCGAACTACTCATTCGGCGAGGGCGGCGCGGGAGCCTACTCCGACGGCAAGCTCTACACCCGGAGCAAGAAGCGCGGCAACGTGGAGAAGATACTGAACGTGTTCTGCCAACACGGAGCCAACCCGAACATTCTGGTGGATGCCCATCCACACATCGGCACGGACAAGTTGCCGGCCGTGATAGAGCACATGCGCAATACTATCCTGCAGTACGGTGGCGAGGTACACTTCGAGACCCGCATGGACAGCCTCATCATCCGCAGCCGGACGGTGGCGGGCATCACCACCCACAACGGCAAGGAGTTCCATGGTCCGGTCATCCTGGCCACAGGCCACTCGGCACGCGACGTCTACCGTTGGCTCCATCACAATCAGGTGCAGATAGAGGCAAAAGGTCTGGCTGTGGGTGTGCGACTGGAGCATCCGTCGTTGCTGATAGACCAGATACAGTACCACAACCGACAGGGGCGCGGACGTTACCTACCCGCGGCAGAGTATAGCTTCGTCACGCAAGTGGACGGACGCGGTGTGTACAGCTTCTGCATGTGTCCGGGAGGCTTCGTGGTGCCCGCCGCAAGCGGACCGTCGCAGATTGTGGTCAACGGCATGTCGCCCTCCAACCGAGGCTCCAAGTGGAGCAACTCGGGCATGGTGGTGGAACTGCATCCCGAGGACTTGAGCGACGCTACCCTGAAGGAGATGATACGTCAGTCGCCAGCATCTACAGACGAAGCGCTCCGCGACGAAATACTCGCACAACAGGAGGCGCAGCAGTCGCACCCGCTGGCGATGATGCTGTTCCAGGAGGCACTCGAGGCGGCTTGTTGGCAGCAGGGCAACATGCGACAGACCGCACCAGCCCAGCGCATGGTGGACTTCACCCGCAAGAAGTTGAGCTACGACCTGCCCGCCAGTTCCTACTCGCCTGGACTCGTCTCTTCCCCACTCCACTTCTGGATGCCGGGCTTCATCAGCCAGCGCATGAGCGAAGGGTTCCAGCAGTTCGGCCGCAAGTCGAAAGGATTCCTCACCAACGAGGCGGTGATGATTGGCGTGGAGACACGTACCTCCTCACCCGTGCGCATTCCCCGCGAGGCAGAGACGATGCAACACGTGGCCGTGAACGGGCTGTTCCCCTGCGGCGAGGGGGCCGGCTATGCCGGTGGCATCGTGTCGGCAGGAATCGACGGTGAGCGGTGCGCCGAAGCAGCGTATGCCTATCTCACCCAGACGTCTCACGCTTAACATTCCAAGAACCCAGATGCAACCAGAGATAGCGATAGTCGACGTGAACACCCTTTCGGGAATGGGGCTGAAGGGCATCCTTGAGCGGTTGATACCCATGACTGTGATACGCATCTTCAGCAGCTTCGAGCAGTTGGTGGACGACACGCCCGACGCCTATGTGCACTATTTCGTCACGGCACAGATATACTTTGAGCACACGTCGTTCTTCGGCGAGCGCAAGCACAAGACCATCCTGTTGGTCAGCAGCCTCTCGCCGCAGCTGAACATACAGGGTCTGCACGTGCTCGACACCAGCCAACCGGAGGATACGCTGGTGAAACAGATACTGCACCTCAACCACAGTGCACACCCACAGGGATATCCGATGAAAGCTTCTGGCATGGGCAGTATGCACCAACAAGCCGTCGACCTCTCCCCACGCGAGAAGGAGGTGCTAGTGTTGCTGGTAAAGGGCCTCATCAACAAAGAGATTGCCGACAAGCTCCACATCAGCCTGACGACCGTCATCTCCCACCGCAAGAACATCTCCGAGAAGCTGGGCCTCAAATCCATCTCCAGCCTCACCATCTACGCCGTTATGAGCGGTCTGGTGGATGCGGATGAGGTATAAGAGGGAGGGGGCACCATTTACCCTGTTCTCCACAATATATACCCGAGTTCGGGATAAGAATCCCTGTTGAAAAGACCAATCGCCGCTCTCCGGTAGGGATATAACCACCTACCCATCCATGAAACATGAACGGTTACGATGACCAAAATAATTTTATTGCAAATGATTTGCGCTTAAAAAAGACTCAGTTGTCTTGTATTTTCGATGGTGTATCCGACAAGGGCTTTCGGCTTGTTCTCAAAGAAACAGTATGCCCCCAAAGCAGAAATAAGATTCATAATGAAATTAGTAACGGACCTGTGGCGAGAGTGGACGATCTGAGCAGTATTTTTCAGCAAATCATTAATGGTTTCAATGATATACCTTTTGCGCAACATCATTTTGTCGTAGAAAGGCATAAGCTTGTTTTTCATGTTTACTCTCAAACCAGTCACCAACTGGATACCATCTTCAAAGAGGAAGTCAAAGAGCTTTTGTGATATGTATCCCTTATCAGCAAACAGCTTGCCGTACAGACGTTTAGCCAAGACTTCAAACACTTTTGGGTCCTTGTCACTGACGTTTGCACCAGTGAGTACAAACGCTATGATCTCCCCTCTGTCATTGCAAGCCAGATGAAGTTTGAAACCATGACACCACCCCATGGTTCCCTTGCCGTCTGTGGCAATGTCCTTGAATACCTTGTTGGCATATCGCCTAAGGTTATGACACACGGGAATCATGGTAGAGTCAACAAATGTGATGCCCGTACATCTTCCAAATGCCTGGAGGTTCAAGAAGAACATTAGAGGGAAGAATACTCGACTTTCAAGCTCAACGAAGCGGTTGTAGGAGACTGCATCAGGAAAACAGGACTTCAAAGTGCCCTTAATGAAAAACAGATAATAATGCTTGAAATTACGGAATGAGCCGAAATGAAAGTACAGCAAAATCGTCATGATTTCGCTGTCAGACATGGATGCTTTGCGTCTTCTGCGCTTCACTCCATCCTCACCCAGAAGCATTTTTCCTGCATTTTCCGCCTCAAAATGTTGGCAGAAATCGTCAATAACACAAAATAAAGCAGTAACTTTGTAATCGGTAGTCTTAATCATTGTCTTTGTAATTGTTTGGTTTTCAGCTATAAAGATACAAAGTTTTGATTAAACTACCAACTTTTTCTCTTAATATTTTATCGTTTTCTTATCCCGAACTGGGGTAATATATAGGCATATTCTTCAGAAGTGCACTAAACCGAATGCACTTTTGAATAGAAACTGCACTGAACTGAGTGCACTTTCCGTAAATAATGTGTACTCTTCCAGCAGACAAGCCGCATCTCTCAGCAGAATAATCAAGCGAGAGTGTGATTCCGCTTTCGATTTGCATTATCTTTGCCCAACAAACATTCAACCGTAACAATATGGAAAACGAAGAACCGGTGCTCAATGCACACAACAAGGATGAATATCCACCCGCACATACGGCCGAGCACATCCTGAACCAGACGATGGTGAGGATGTTCGGTTGCGAACGCTCACGCAACACACACATCGAACGCAAGAAGAGCAAGTTGGACTATCCGCTGCCCGTCTGCCCCACCCCGGAACAGGTAGCGGCCATCGAGATGAAGGTGAACGAGGTCATCAACCAACATCTGCCCGTAACCTCCACCTATATGTCCAAGGAGGAGGCTGCCAAGCATTTCGACCTGAAGAAGTTGCCCCAAGATGCCAGCGACACGCTACGCATCGTGTACGTAGGCGACTACGATGCCTGTCCTTGCCTGGGCACGCATGTGCAGAACACGTCAGAAATCGGCACCTTCCGCATCAGCAGCACCCGCTACGAAGACGGCAAGTTCCGCATCGTGTTCCGACTGGGATAACAAAAGATGACGCACCCTGATAACTCATGTTTTGATGAGCCTAGGCTCAACGGTCCGAGACCCTAGGCTCAATGGCACGAGACCCTAGGCTCATTTTTTCGGGCACCATAGGCCGTGTCATATTCTGATTTAGCTTGGAAGATTTCCGGTTATACAACAGAGTTACTTGTCAACTTGATTTGAGCCACACATATAGGGATAAAACCGAGAAGCCGTTCTCCCAAGAGATTCTACTCTAAAGGAGGACGGCTTCCCTATATGGTATAAGTCCAGAAAGACCTATTAGTACTCGGACCAGCTCTTGATAGCTATGTCGTTGATGTCGAGCGTGCAGAAGGCTTGGATGAAGGCGCTCGCCAAACGGGCATTGGTAATCAACGGAATGTTGAGGTCGATGGCGGCACGACGAATCTTGTAACCATTGTCCAACTCACCGGCGGAAAGGTTCTTCGGAATGTTCACCACCATGTCTATCTCACGGTTGTGGAGCATCTCCAGAGCCTGCGGCTGCAGGTTCTCGCTAGGCCAGTGAACCAACGTGTTATCTACACCGTTGTCCGTCAAGTAGCGCGACGTACCGCCGGTTGCGAAGAGCTTATAGCCTTTCTTCACCAGCAGACGGGCAGCATCCAGCATGTCGGTTTTCTGCTTGGCGGTACCGGTGGAGAGGAGGATGTTCTTCTCGGGGATGCGCTGACCCACGGAGAGCATAGACTTGAGGATGGCGCACGAGGTGTCGTCGCCCAAGCAACCCACCTCACCGGTGGATGCCATGTCCACACCCAACACAGGGTCGGCTTTCTGCAGACGGTTGAACGAGAACTGCGATGCCTTGATGCCTACATAATCGAGCTCGAAGAGGTTCTTGTTGGGTTTCTCCACCGGCCGACCGAGCATCACCTTCGTAGCCAGCTCAATCAAGTTGATCTTGAGCACCTTGCTGACGAACGGGAAGCTGCGCGACGCACGCAAGTTACACTCGATAACTTTGATGTCGTTCTCGCGGGCCAGATACTGGATGTTGAATGGTCCGGAGATGTTCAGCTCCTTGGCTATCTGACGGGAGATACGCTTGATGCGGCGCACGGTCTCCACGTAGAGTTTCTGCGGCGGGAACTGTATGGTGGCATCGCCGGAGTGCACACCGGCATACTCGATATGTTCGCTGATGGCATAGGCGATGATCTCGCCATCCTTGGCCACGGCATCCATCTCCACCTCCTTGGCATGTTCGATGAAGCTGCTCACCACCACGGGGTGTTTCTTCGACACGTTGGCGGCCAACTTGAGGAAACGCTCCAGCTCGTCTTGATTGGAGCATACATTCATGGCAGCACCAGAGAGCACGTAGGAAGGACGCACCAACACGGGGAAGCCCACCTCGGAGATGAACTCGTTGATGTCCTCCATGGAGGTTAGCTCGCGCCAAGCGGGTTGGTCCACACCGATGCGGTCGAGCATGGCGGAGAATTTTTCGCGATCCTCGGCATTGTCGATGCTTTTGGCAGTCGTTCCCAAGATGTGCACCTTCTCTTGGTCTAGGCGCATAGCGAGGTTGTTAGGTATCTGTCCACCGGTGGAGACAATCACACCAAAGGGGTTCTCCAGGTCGATGATGTCAAGCACACGTTCGAAGGTGAGCTCATCGAAATAGAGACGGTCGCACATATCGTAGTCGGTGGACACGGTCTCGGGGTTGTAGTTGATCATCACACTGCGGTAGCCCTCCTTACGGATGGTGTTGAGTGCCTGCACGCCGCACCAGTCGAACTCCACTGACGAACCGATGCGGTAAGCACCCGATCCCAGCACGATGATGGAGCGATGGTCGCCCACATACTTCACGTCGTTGGCCACACCGCTGTAGGTCAGATAGAGGTAGTTGGTCTGTGCCGGATATTCAGCCGCCAGGGTATCTATCTGCTTCACCACCGGCAGGATGCCGTTCGCCTTGCGGAAGTTGCGGATCACCATGATGGCGTCCTCCATCTCCTCCACCTGCTCCAGGCCGAAGGCACGAGCAATCTGGAAATCGGAGAAGCCTTGCACCTTGGCTTTCTTCAGGAGTTCGATGTCGGTAAACTCAGACATCTGTCCACCGCTTATGCGCGGTCCCCAGCTCTCCAACTCGTGCATCGTGCGAACGATGTTCATCAGCTTCTGGAGGAACCACTTGTCAATCTTCGTCAGCTCGTGAATCTGGTCGATGGTGTATCCGGCACGCATGGCCTTGCTGATGACGAAGATACGTTTGTCGGTAGGCTCGCGCAGCGACTTGTCGATGTCAGTAATCACCAGTTCTTTGTTGCCCACGAAGCCGTGCATGCCTTGGCCTATCATGCGGATGCCCTTCTGGATGGCCTCCTCGAAGGTACGACCGATAGCCATCACCTCACCCACGGACTTCATGCTGGAGCCCAGCTCGCGGTCCACGCCACGGAACTTACCCAAGTCCCAACGCGGAATCTTGCAAACCACATAGTCGAGCGCCGGCTCGAAGAAGGCGGAGGTCACCTTGGTGACGGAGTTCTTCAGGTCGAACAATCCGTAGCCCAAGCCCAACTTGGCGGCCACGAAAGCCAAGGGATAACCGGTGGCTTTGGATGCCAGGGCGGACGAACGGCTCAGACGGGCGTTCACCTCAATCACCCGATAGTCCTCCGACTCGGGATCGAAAGCGTACTGCACGTTACACTCGCCCACGATGCCGATGTGGCGGATGATGCGGATGGCGAGTTCGCGCAACTTATGGTATTCTTTGTTTGTCAGTGTCTGCGACGGAGCGATGACGATACTCTCGCCGGTGTGAATGCCCAGTGGGTCGAAGTTCTCCATGTTACATACGGTGATGCAGTTGTTGAAACGGTCGCGCACCACCTCGTACTCTATCTCTTTCCAGCCCTTCAAGCTCTTCTCCACCAACACCTGCGGTGAGAATGAGAAGGCTTTCTCGGCGAGTTTGTTCAGCTCTTCCTCGTTGTCACAGAAGCCCGAGCCCAAACCGCCAAGTGCGTATGCGGCGCGGATGATGACCGGATAGCCCAGTTCAGCGGCTGCCTTGCGGGCATCGGCGATGTTCTCCACAGCCTCGCTCTTGATGGTTTTGATGTTGATTTCGTCCAGCTTCTTCACGAAGAGCTCGCGGTCCTCGGTGTCGATGATTGCCTGCACCTGCGTGCCCAACACCTGCACATTGTATTTCTCGAGCACACCGCTCTTGTAGAGCTGCACACCACAGTTGAGAGCCGTCTGTCCGCCGAAGGCCAGCAGGATGCCGTCGGGACGTTCCTTCTGAATCACTTTCTCCACGAAGAACGGGGTCACGGGGAGGAAGTAGATTTGGTCTGCCACGCCTTCACTGGTCTGCACCGTGGCAATGTTGGGATTTATCAATACCGTCTGTATACCCTCTTCTTTCAGGGCTTTCAACGCTTGCGATCCTGAATAGTCGAATTCACCTGCCTCACCAATCTTCAAGGCACCGGAACCAAGCAGCAATACTTTCTTTATGTTATCTTTCATTTCGATTCGTCAATTAAAATAGGTGATTAAAGCAGTTTCACAAACTCGTCGAACAGGAATTCCGTGTCCGTAGGACCGCTGGCGGCTTCGGGGTGGAACTGTGCGGAGAACCAGGGTTTGATTTTGTGACGTATGCCTTCGTTGGAGCCGTCGTTCATGTTGATGAACAGGGGTTCCCAGTCGGCGCCGAGAGTCTTGTTGTCCACGGCATAACCATGGTTTTGACTGGTGATGAAACAATGCTCCGAACCTACCAGGCGCACCGGTTGGTTGTGGCTGCGGTGTCCGTATTTCAGTTTGTAGATGGTGGCACCACCTGCCTTTGCCAGCAGTTGGTTGCCCATGCAGATGCCGAAGATGGGTTTGTCGGAGAGTGACATGGACTTGCGGATGTTCTGCACGGCCTCGTCACAAGTATCCGGGTCGCCAGGACCGTTGGAGATGAAGAGTCCGTCATAGTCCAGAGCAGTGAAGTCGTAGTTCCAAGGCACGCGAATGACGGTCACGTCGCGCTTCAGCAGGCAGCGGATGATGTTGGTCTTCACGCCGCAGTCCACGAGCACCACTTTCTTCTTGCCCTCGCCCTCGTTGTAGCGAATCACCTCCTTGCACGACACCTTGTCCACGTAGTTCACGCCGGAATATTCAGCCTGCGGGATGTTATCCGGTTCGTCGTCGAAGAGTATCTTGCCCATCATCACACCATGTTCGCGCAGCACCTTGGTCAGCTCGCGGGTGTCGATGCCGGTGATGCCGGGCACCTGCTCGCGCTTCAGCCAGTCGGCCAGGCTCTCCACTGCGTTCCAATGACTGTATTCATAACTGTAGTCGCTCACGATGATTGCCTCGGCATGAATCTTCTCACTCTCCATGAAAGTAGCCAGTCCGTTAGGCTCGACAGTAAAGGGTGGAACACCATAGTTGCCTACCAAGGGATAGGTCAAGGTCATCAGCTGACCAGCGTAAGAGGGGTCCGTAAGGCTTTCGGGATAACCGGTCATAGCTGTGTTGAATACTACCTCACCAGCTACGGGTTTCTCATAACCGAATGATTTCCCGTGGAAACGGGTTCCATCATCGAGGACTAATGTTACATTTCTCATGTCAGATATCTTGTTTCTTAGGATTGATAAACTTGTTCTATATAATTGATGAAGGCCTGACTGACGAGCTTCACGCCGCCCGGCGTGGGATAGTCGCCCGTGAAGTACCAGTCGCCGGTGTGGTTGGGACAGGCGTCGCGCAAGCCTTCGCGAGTCTGGTAGACAATCTCCACCTTTGCATTGATGCCCTCGGGAGTCAGCAGTTCCACCATCTTTGCGGAGATTTCCCCGTCGGTGAAGGGGGCATAAATCTCCTTCACGTAGTTCACCATCTGCTCATTGGGCAGGGTCATCTGTTCGCGGGTCTTGCGGTAGACCTCGGATATCACGTTCTGCATGCCACGGTCCTTCAGCAGTTCTATGGCAGCCTTGAAGGCGATGAACTCACTCATTTTGGCCATGTCGATGCCGTAATAGTCGGGGTAGCGTACCTGGGGCGAAGAGGATACGATGACGATCTTCTTCGGACGCAGGCGGTCGAGTATCTTGATGATACTCTGCTTCAGCGTTGTGCCGCGCACGATGCTGTCGTCGATGACCACCAGGTTGTCCACGTAGGGCACGAGGCTGCCGTAGGTCACATCGTAGACGTGTGCCGCCAGGTCGTTGCGGCTGTTGCCCTCGGCGATGAATGTTCGCAGTTTGATGTCCTTGATCGCCACCTTCTCACTGCGAATGCGCATGGAGAGGATTTTCTCCAGCTCGTCGTGCTCGGGTTTATGACCCAAGGCCTCTATGCGGCGTATCTTCAGTTGGTTCAGATAGTTGTCGAAGCCCTCGAGCATGCCATAGAAGGCCACCTCGGCGGTGTTGGGTATGAAGGAGAACACGGTGTGCTCCAGGTCGTTGTCGAGAGCCTTCAGTATGGGGGTCACCAGCTTCTCGCCCAGTTTCTTACGTTCCTTGTAGATGTCGGAGTCGCTGCCTCGGCTGAAGTAGATGCGTTCGAACGAGCAGGCCCGGATGGTCTTGGGTTCGTTCACCTGCTCCAGCCGCATCTTGCCGGCCTTGCTCATGAGCAGTGCCTGTCCGGGCAACAGCTCGTGGATGGCATCGATGGGGAGGTCGAGGGCGGTCTGTATGACAGGACGCTCGGAGGCGAGCACCATAATCTCTTCGTCCATGTACCAGAAGGCGGGACGTATGCCCCAAGGGTCGCGCAGGGCGAAGGACTCGCCGCTGCCTGTCAGACCGCAGATGACGTAGCCGCCGTCCCAATCCTTGCTGGAGGTGCGGATGACGTTCGCCAGGTCGACGTTGTCCTCGATGGCTTGTGTCAGTTCCACGCCAGTCTTCCCTTCGGCCTTGTATTGTTGATAGAGACGCTCCACCTCGCGGTCGAGGCGGTGTCCCACTTGTTCCAGCATGATGTAGGTATCGGAGTAGATGCGGGGATGCTGTCCGTCCGCAGTTATCTTGGCGAACACCTCATCTACGTTCGTCAGGTTGAAGTTGCCACAGAGCGACAGGTTCTTCGCCCGCCAGTTGTTGCGACGCAGGAAGGGGTGCACATAGGAGATGCCGCTCTTCCCGGTCGTGGAGTAACGCAGGTGTCCCATGTAGAGTTCTCCGGCGAAAGGCAGATAGCGTTGCGCGTACTCGGCGTCGTGGAGTTGCTCTGGCGTCAGGTCCTTGAACTTGCTCTGCACCGTGGCAAATATCTCTGTTATAGCTCCCGTTCCCAACGCGCGCTCGCGGAACATGTATTCCTCGCCGGGGTTCGCCTGCAGCTTCACGCAAGCCAATCCGGCGCCTTCCTGTCCGCGGTTGTGTTGTTTCTCCATCATCAAATAGAGCTTGTTGAGTCCGTACATCCACGTGCCGTACTTCTGCTGATAATAGCTCAGCGGTTTCAGCAAACGTATCTGCACCACTCCACACTCGTGTTTCAACTGTTCCATAGAACTTCTTTAACCTTTCTCTTTTACCTATTATATATAATAATGTATATCCTTACTCTACGGTCACCGACTTTGCCAGGTTGCGTGGGCGGTCCACATCCTTGCCCTTGCACACGGCGATGTAGTACGCCAGCAGTTGCAGGGGGATGGTGGTGATGAGAGGCTCGAGGCACTCCAGTGTCTGAGGCAGCTCGATGCATTCGTCCACCAACTTCGATATCTCCTTGTCGCCTTCGGTCACCAGAGCGATGACTTTACCCTTGCGAGCCTTCACTTCTTGAATGTTGCTCACCACCTTCTCGTACATGGCGTTCTTCGTTGCCAAGACTACCACGGGCATCTCAGCGTCTATCAGGGCGATAGGTCCGTGTTTCATCTCGGCTGCGGGATAGCCCTCAGCATGGATATACGAGATTTCCTTCAGTTTGAGCGCCCCCTCCAAGGCCACGGGATAGTTGTAACCACGGCCCAGGTAGATGAAGTTGTGTGCGTAGGTGAAGATGCGCGACAGCTCGGCAATCTTCTGGTTTTGACTGAGCACCTGCTTCATCTTGGCGGGAACCAGGATGAGTTCCTGCACCATCTGCAGGTACTGTTCGTCGGTGATGGTTTTCTTCTCCTTTGCCAGCGTCAGAGCCAGCATGGTGAGCACCGTCACCTGCCCGGTGAATGCTTTGGTGGAGGCCACGCCTATCTCAGGACCCACGTGAATGTACGATCCGGTGTGGGTGCAACGGGCTATGGACGAGCCTATGGCGTTGCAGATGCCGTAGATGAAGGCACCATTCTTCTTGGCGAGCTCCACTGCTGCCAGGGTGTCGGCCGTCTCACCGGATTGGGAGATGGCTATCACCACATCCTCCTTGAAGATAACCGGGTTGCGGTAGCGGAACTCCGAGGCGTACTCCACCTCCACCGGGATGCGGCAGAGGGTCTCTATCAGTTGCTTGCCTATGAGGCCCGCATGCCACGAGGTGCCGCAAGCCACGATGATGAAGCGGCGGGCGTTGAGCAGTTCCTTCTTGTGGTCTATCACGGCGGAGAGGGCCACGTTAGTACCCTCCACATTGACGCGCCCACGCATGCAGTCGTTGATGCAGTCGGGCTGTTCGAAAATCTCCTTCAGCATGAAGTGCGGATAGCCTCCCTTCTCCAACTGCCCGAGGTTCATCTCCACGGTCTGCACCTCTGGGGTCATCTTCACATTGTCCAGGTCCACCACCTCCAAGTCATGTTCCCGGCGCATCACGGCAATCTCGCCGTCCTCCAGGTAGACCATCTGGTCGGTATATTCTATGATAGGTGAGGCATCGGAGCCCAGGAAGAACTCGTCCTTGCCTATGCCCACCACCAGCGGGCTGCTCTTGCGCGCCACGATGATGGTGTCGGGGTGACGCTTATCCAACACGGCGATGGCGTATGCGCCTATCACCTCGTGGAGGGCCAACTGCACAGCCGTCAGCAGGTCGAGATTGTTCTTTATCTGTATGTATTCTATCAGCTGCACCAGCACTTCGGTGTCGGTGCTGGTCTTGAAGGAGAAGCCTTTGCGTTGGAGGCGTTCCTTCAGCACAGCATAGTTCTCGATGATGCCGTTGTGTATGATAGCCAAGTTTTCCGAAGAGGAACAGATAGGATGGGCGTTCACCTGACAAGGCTCACCGTGAGTGGCCCAGCGGGTGTGGGCGATGCCGATGGTACCGGATATGTCCTTATGCTCGGCAAAAGCCTCCAAGTCAGCGACACGTCCTTTGGTCTTATACACGTTAAGTTCTCCTTTTCCGTTGATTAATGCAATGCCGGCACTGTCATACCCTCTGTATTCCAGGCGTTTCAAGCCTTTAATAAGAATCGGGTAAGCAGTTCTTTCGCCGATGTAGCCTACGATTCCGCACATAATACAATTGTTTTAATATGGCTGCAAAGATAATACTTTCCCAACAGACAACCCACAAACCACGGATATAATTCGCAAGAATTGGCCCGAAAAGAAATCAAACGCAAAATATGCACCCGCTTCTGAATAATTATGTAACTTTATTCCTCGAGGAAGACGGCTTCTCGTCGCTCCACGTTCCATGGTAGCCCATCATCTCACCCACGTCGGGCATTGACAGGGGACGCCGACCTATACATATTTTGCATATAATGCAACCATCATTCACGTAATGTGTTAAGGTAGCCATCATTTTAGCGGAGCTTCACAAACGCTCTACTACAGAGGAAAAATCGCCCTCTCCCACCCAACTTTCACTCTTTTATCAAATTCAATACATTGCTTACTATTCCGAAACCACAAGCCACACATATCCGCACCGATTGTTACTTCACTACTAAAGGAACGGATATTTTTGCCAATAGACGTCCTATTATAATATACAAACGAAATAAAATCTATACTTTTGCAAGCAGTTAGATAATAATAAAATCACTTTTCATCATTTAGAGAAAGTAATAATGGTAAAGAGAGAACATTTTAACAACCAAGAAGAGAGTGACCAGCACAGCTTGTCCAACTCCACTGGGCTGTACAATGCCGAGTCCGAGCATGACGCCTGCGGCGTAGGCATGGTCGTCAACATCCATGGTAACAAATCTCACGAATTGGTGGACTCTGCCCTCAAGGTGCTGGAGAACATGCGTCACCGTGGTGCGGAAGGTGCCGACAACAAGACCGGCGATGGTGCGGGAATCATGATTCAGATTCCCCACGAGTTTATCCTCCTGCAAGGAATCCCCGTGCCGGAGAAGGGAAAATACGGGACCGGTCTGGTGTTCCTGCCCAAGGACCAGAAGGAACAGTCGGACATCCTCAGCATCATGATTGAGGAGATAGAACGCGAGGGACTCACCCTGATGCACCTCCGCAACGTGCCCACCAACTCAAGCATCCTGGGCAAGGACGCACTCGCCACCGAGCCAGACATCAAGCAAATGTTCATCACCGGCGTGACGGACGTCACCAACTTCGAACGCACCCTCTACATCATCCGCAAGAAGATAGAGAACCGCGTGAAGAACAAGGACTTCTACATCGTTTCGCTTTCCAACAAGAACATAGTATATAAAGGTATGCTCTCGTCGCTGCAGGTGCGCGAGTACTTCCCCGACCTCACGAACCATTACCTCACCAGTGGTCTGGCGTTGGTGCACTCACGTTTCAGCACCAACACCTTCCCCACCTGGAGTCTGGCACAGCCCTTCCGCCTGCTGGCCCACAACGGCGAGATCAACACCATCCGTGGCAACCGCGGCTGGATGGAGGCACGCGAGAGTGTGCTCTCCTCTCCCCAACTGGGCGACATCAAGGCCATACGCCCCATCGTGCAGCCAGGCATGAGCGACAGCGCCTCGCTCGACAATGTGCTCGAGTTCTTCGTCATGTCGGGCCTTAGCCTGCCCCACGCCATGGCCATGCTCGTGCCGGAATCATTCAACGAGAAGAACCCCATCAGCGAGGACCTGAAGGCCTTCTACGAGTATCACTCCATCCTCATGGAGCCGTGGGACGGACCTGCTGCACTGCTCTTCAGTGACGGACGCTACGCCGGTGGCATGCTCGACCGCAACGGTCTGCGCCCCGCCCGCTACCTCATCACCAAGAACGACATGATGGTCGTGGCCTCCGAGGTGGGCGTCATGGATTTCGAGCCTGGCGAGATCAAGCAGAAGGGCCGCCTCCAGCCGGGCAAGATTCTACTGGTGGACACCCAAGAAGGTAAGATATACTACGACGGCGAGCTGAAGGAACAGCTGGCACAGGCCAAGCCCTACCGCAACTGGCTGTCGACCAACCGCATCGAACTCGACAAGCTGAAGAGCGGACGCAAGGTGGAGAACAAGGTGGACCAATACGACACTATGCTGCGCACCTTCGGATTCACCCGCGAGGACATCGAGAAGACCATCATCCCCATGAGCACCAACGGCGTGGAGCCCACGGCCTCCATGGGCAACGACACCCCGCTGGCCGTCCTCTCCGACAAACCGCAGCTCATGTTCAACTACTTCCGCCAACAGTTCGCACAGGTGACGAACCCCGCCATCGACCCCATACGCGAGGAGCTGGTGATGTCTCTCACCGAGTACATCGGTGCCGTGGGCATGAACATTCTCGTCCCCAACGAGAGCCACTGCAAAATGGTGCGTCTGCCCCACCCCGTGCTCAACAACACCCAGTTGGACATCCTCTGCAACATCCGCTACAAGGGATTCAAGACCATCAAGCTGCCCATCGTCTTCGAGGCGGCCCGCGGCAAGGCAGGCCTACAGGAAGCCCTCACCGACATCTGCCGAAAGGCCGAGGAGTCCGTGAGCGACGGAGTGAACTACATCATCCTCTCCGACCGCGATGTGGACAGCGGGCATGCCGCCATCCCGTCGCTACTGGCCGTGAGCGCCGTACACCACCACCTCATCTCTGTGCAGAAGCGTGTGCAGACCGCCCTCATCGTGGAGAGCGGCGAGATACGCGAGGTGATGCACGCCGCCCTGTTGCTGGGCTACGGAGCCAGCGCCATCAACCCCTACATGGCCTTCGCCGTGCTCGACGACTTGGTGAAGCGCGGCGAGATACAGCTCAACTACGAAACCGCCGAGAAGAACTACATAAAGGCCATCTGCAAAGGACTCTTCAAGGTAATGAGCAAGATGGGCATCAGCACCATCCGCTCCTACCGTGGAGCCAAGATATTCGAGGCCGTCGGTCTGAGCGAGGAGTTGCTGAAGACCTACTTCGGCACCGCCACATCGTCCATCGGAGGCATCCGTCTCGAGGAGGTGGCCCGCGACGCCATCGCCTTCCACCACGACGGCTTCGGCACCGCTCACGACACGGACATCCTACCCAACGTGGGACAGTTTGCCTACCGCAAGGACGGCATCAAGCACGCCTGGAACCCCGAGAGCATCTCCACCTTGCAGCTTGCCACACGTCTGGGCAGCTACAAGAAGTTCAAGGAATTCACACACCTGGTGGACGAGAAGGAGAGCCCCATCTTCCTGCGCGACTTCTTCCTGTTCAAACGCAACCCCATCCCCGTGGACCAAGTGGAGCCCGTGGAGAGCATCGTCAAGCATTTCGTCACCGGAGCCATGTCGTTCGGCGCCATCAGCAAGGAGGCCCACGAGGCCATTGCCCTGGCTATGAACAAACTGGGCGCACGCAGCAACACAGGTGAGGGAGGCGAGGACTCCGAGCGCTTCACCGCTACCTACGACGGCATCTCGCTCCGCAGCAAGACCAAACAGATAGCATCGGGACGCTTCGGCGTCACGGCCGAATACCTCGTCAATGCCGACGAGATACAGATAAAGGTGGCCCAGGGAGCCAAGCCGGGCGAAGGCGGACAGCTGCCAGGATTCAAGGTGGACGAAGTCATCGCCAGGACACGCCACTCCATCCCGGGCATCTCACTCATCTCGCCTCCACCTCATCACGACATCTACTCCATCGAGGACCTGGCACAGCTCATCTTCGACCTGAAGAACGTCAACCCCAAGGCCAAGATCAGCGTGAAGCTGGTGGCAGAGAGTGGCGTGGGCACCATCGCTGCCGGTGTGGCCAAGGCCAAGGCGGACATCATCGTCATCTCCGGAGCCGAGGGCGGCACGGGAGCCTCTCCTGCATCGTCCATGCGCTATGCAGGCATCTCGCCCGAAATAGGGCTTAGCGAGACACAGCAGACCCTCGTCATCAACGGCTTGCGCGGACAGGTTCGCCTCCAGGTGGACGGACAGATAAAGACCGGCCGCGACATCATCAACATGGCCCTCTTGGGCGCCGAGGAGTTCGGCTTCGGCACCACGGCCCTCATCGTGCTTGGCTGCGTCATGATGCGCAAGTGCCACACCAACACATGCCCCGTGGGTGTCGCCACACAGGACCCCACCCTCAGGGCACGCTTCCGCGGTCACTACGAGTACCTCGTCAACTACTTCACCTTCCTGGCTCAGGAGGTGCGCGAATATCTGGCCGAGATGGGATTCACCAGGCTCGACGACATCGTGGGACGCGCCGACCTGCTCGAGGTGAGACCCATTTCCTCTGACACGAAAGCCTCGCTGCTCGACTTCAGCCGCCTCATCCACCGCGTGCAGAACGATGCCGCCATCCATCAGGTGACGGAGCAGATTCACAACATCGACAACGTGAAGGACGTGCAGATCATCAAAGCCGCCCACGAGGCCATCGAGAACGAGAAGGAGGTGTCGCTGGAGTATACCATCGCCAACACCGACCGTTCCGTGGGAGCCATGCTCTCAGGCGTCATCGCCGCACGCCACGGACAGAAGGGCTTGCCGGACCAGACGCTCAACATCAAGTTCAAGGGCTCGGCCGGCCAGAGCTTCGGAGCCTTCCTCACCAACGGTGTCAACTTCAAGCTCGAGGGTGAGGCCAACGACTACCTCGGCAAGGGACTCTCTGGCGGACACATCGCCGTGTTGCCCCCTGTGCGCAGCAACTTCGATGCAGAGAACAACACCATCGCCGGCAACACCTTGCTCTATGGTGCCACCAGCGGCGAGATCTACATCAACGGCCGTGTGGGCGAGCGTTTCGGCGTGCGCAACTCCGGTGCCATCGCCGTCATCGAGGGCGCGGGCGACCACTGCTGCGAGTATATGACAGGCGGCCGTGTGGTGGTCCTGGGCGAGACGGGACGCAACTTCGCCGCCGGCATGTCGGGCGGTGTGGCCTATGTGTGGGACAAGAACCACAACTTCGACTACTTCTGCAACATGGAGATGGTGGAGCTCAGCCTCGTCGAGGAGGCCAGCTACCGCAAGGAGCTGCACGAACTCATCCGCCAACACTACCTCTACACCGGCTCAAAGCTGGCGCGCACCATGCTCGACGACTGGAACCGCTACGTCGACGAGTTCATCCAGGTAGTGCCCATTGAGTACAAACGGGTGCTCCAGGAAGAGCAGATACGCAAGCTCCAACAGAAGATTGCCGACATGCAACGAGACTATTAACCATATTGTGAAACTGACAAAAAACATATACGATACAATGGGAAATCCCAAAGCTTTTCTAACGGTCCCGCGCCAAGAGGCAGGGTACAGACCTATCCACGACCGCATCGCCGACTTCGGCGAGGTTGAGCAGACGCTCAACTCCAGCGAAAGGAAACTGCAGGCATCGCGCTGCATGGACTGCGGCGTACCCTTCTGCCACTGGGCTTGTCCACTCCACAACAAACAACCCGAATGGCAGGACGCCCTCTACAAAGGAAAATGGGAAGAGGCCTACAAGCTGCTCACCGCCACCAACGACTTTCCTGAGTTCACCGGACGCATCTGCCCGGCCCTCTGCGAGAAGAGTTGCGTGCTGAAGCTCAGTTGCGACTCCCCCGTCACCATCCGCGAGAACGAGGCAGCCATCATCGAGGCCGCCTTCCGCGAGGGCTTCGTGAAGGTAGACAGCCCCACCCGCAACGGCAAGAAGGTGGCCGTCATCGGTGCCGGACCAGCCGGACTCAGCACCGCCGTGCAGCTCAACCGCAGGGGCTACACCGTCACACTCTTCGACAAAAACGAGGCCCCCGGCGGACTGTTGCGGTACGGCATCCCTAACTTCAAGCTCAACAAAAAGATTATCGACCGCCGTGTGGACGTGATGCAGCATAGTGGCATCATCTTCCAAATGGGCACCGAGGTGGACGTCACCCAACTTCCCACAGGGTTCGATGCCTACGTCGTCAGCACCGGCACTCCGCAGGCCCGCGACCTCAGCATCCCCGGCCGCGACCTCAAGGGCATCTACTTCGCCCTGGAGATGCTCTCGCAACAAAACCGCGTCCTGGCTGGCGCCACCTTCAGCAAGGACGAGCTCGTCAACGCCAAGGGCAAGAAGGTGCTCGTCATCGGTGGTGGCGACACAGGTAGCGACTGCATCGGCACGAGCCATCGTCAGGGCGCCGTCAGCGTCACCCAGATAGAGATTATGCCCCAACCGCCCGTGGACCACAACCCCGCCACCCCCTGGCCGCAATGGCCCGTGGTGCTGAAGACCACCTCCAGCCACGAGGAGGGCTGCACACGCCGCTGGAACCTCTCGTCCAACAAGTTCATCGGCAAGAACGGCAAGGTCACCGGTGTGGAAGTGGAAGAGGTCGAGTGGGTACCCGCATCCGACGGCGGTCGTCCGCAGATGAAGCTCACCGGCAAGAAGGAGATCATCGAGGCGGACATGGTGCTCCTCGCCATGGGCTTCCTCAAGCCCCAACAGCCCGAGTTTCCCGCCAACGTGTTCGTCACCGGCGATGCCGCCTCAGGCGCCAGCCTCGTGGTGCGTGCCCTGGCTGCCGGCCGCGACACCGCTGCCAAGGTAGACGCGTTCCTTCGCTGACGAGCACTCCGCTACAGAGATATTTCCCTCCGCAATCTGACATTGCACAGCCTTGCGGAGGGATTTTTCACTCTTCACCCACATTTTTTCGGGCAAAAGCTTTTCGTATATCGAAAATGTAGTATCTTTGCACCCGCAAAACAAAATGACAGATTGTTGTTCCCGACTCATTTGAGCGCTTTCAGATGTAAGGGCTACAAAGAGTTAGAGATTCATTTGCCGAAATGGCTCAGTTGGTAGAGCAATTCATTCGTAATGAATAGGTCCCCGGTTCGAGTCCGGGTTTCGGCTCCATTCTTCAAAAAGCAGTTTCTTTTAGGAACTGCTTTTTTATTACAGTATAAACAGTCATTCTCATCCAACTATGGCAAAAAGAAAAAAGAGCGGCATCCCGATGCCCAAACTCATCACGGCCATCGTCGTCGTCCTCTCCTCCCTAGTAGCGTGCATCCTGCCCCAGAAGAACAACCTCCTCTCGTTCTTCACCAAACAGAGTGCCACCCAGGACTCCACCTTGCTGGAGATGCCCGCCGCCCTCACCGACCGCCCCGAGACCATCATCCGTCACAAGGGCTACGTCACCTCCTACAACTCCACCCATCGCACCCCCAACTGGGTGGCATGGTCGCTCAGCACCAAGAAACTCATCGAGGTCGTCAGCCGCACAAACGACTTCCTGCCCGACCCGCAGCTTCCTGCCGCCGAGGCCGTCACCACGGACGACTACAAGGGTTGCGGCATGGACCGTGGCCACATGTGTCCCGCAGGCGACAACAAATGGAGCCCGCAAGCCATGGAGGAGAGTTTCTACATGACCAACATCTGCCCCCAAAACCACAACCTCAACCGGGGTGACTGGAAGGAACTGGAGGAGATGTGCCGCGACTGGGCCCGCCGCGACGGCACCATCTACATTGTCTGCGGCCCCGTCTACTACAACCAGCGCCACAAGACCATCGGCAGCAATCACAAGGTAGACGTCCCCGAGGCCTTCTTCAAGGTGGTACTCGCCATGGGCGACAGTCCC
The DNA here is from genome assembly GCA_963643925.1 of Bacteroidaceae bacterium. GTDB lineage: Bacteria > Bacteroidota > Bacteroidia > Bacteroidales > Bacteroidaceae > Phocaeicola_A. The sequence continues at coordinate 4,558 of CAVINS010000040.1, read as the reverse complement.
CGTGCCATCGGTTTCATCTTCAAGAACACCTCCGGCAATCATTCTCTGGATATGTATGTCAATTCTGTGGACCAAGTGGAGCGTATCACGGGCATAGATTTCTTCCCCACCCTCCCCGATGATGTGGAGCGGCAGGTGGAGGCGTCCTACGACCTCAGTCAGTGGATCGAATAGATATTGAATCACCCCGTCGCCACACCGAAGGTTGGAGGTTAAAGTTTTTTATGTTGAAAGATAGTTAGGGTTTCGGAATTTTCTCGGGTCTTCGGAGGTTTCTTTTTCGAAAATCACCCCGTCACTGAACGTTGAAGGTTGAGTTGCCCTTCGGGCAGTTTTATGTTTTAGGCTGAAGGTTCTAGGTTATGGGGATTAACACAAAACCTAACACCTTTAACATTCAACATTCTTGTCTCTTTGCCTTTTAGCTTCCCAAAAAGAGTCTGCCGAAAGACAATGCTTTGTTCGGGCTCATACAATCTAATTGTTTGGGCTCGGACAATCGATTGTTTTTGCCTATACAATCGATTGTATGAGCCATTGCGAACGATTGTCTGAGCCAACAGATGGAAGCAGACTCTAACATTCAACGTAAAACATAAAGCATTCAGAATTTTTGCTTCTTAGCCTGCGCCACCGCAGCTTTCAGCGCCGCCTTCTTTCCGTCGAAGCGATGCCACAGCAGGACGCTGCGGGGCGATGGACTCTCCGGTGCCTGCGCCACCTTGCCGCGGGTGAAGGGGTCACATGCCAGATAGTCGTGCAGGATGTCCACTATCTGCTGGGGTGTCGTCCGCGTCAGCTTCGCCAGCTCCACCACCTCCGGCACCTTCGGGTTCATCGTGTCCGCTATCAACTGCGGGTAGAGGTCCAACGCCAGGATGCCTGTCCGCCAGGCCTTCAACAGCTCGGCGGCATCACGGGCCAGTCTCTTCGGGTCTTGGAAATAGGTGTTCCAGAAAGGATGACAGATGTCGTCGCTCTCCTCGTCCTGAGGCCCGTCGGGGTAGAGCAGCGGTATCGTGGGATACCATCCCAGGAACTCATTCATCCGTCGGTGCACGGCGCTCGGTGTGCGTCCCGTCAGCGCCGCCAGTCCCTTCACTCCGTCCGTCGCGGTGCCCTTCATCCCCACCGGTGGGGTGAAGTAGAGATTCAGCACCATTATCGACTCCTCCTTAGTCCATTTCCTTGTCTGCATAGCGTTCTGTTTTCGTCAAGTTTCTTTCGTTCCGAGCAAATGTATGTATAATGTCCGAAACAAACACATGCCGGGGCGAATAATTTCCTCTCGCCCCAGCATTTTCTCCTCTAGCGGTCACTTCGCCGCCTCTGCCTCCACCTTACGCAGGTAGATATACTTCGGATAGTGCCCCAGCACACACAGCGTCACGGGGCATATCCAGATGTCGCGGTGGAACCCCTCCAGACCGTGCACGTCGTAGAAGCTTCCGCCCGTCAGCGTATAGGCTTTCTGCTCACACTCAAAGTATCCCTCGTGGCGCTCCCTCTTGCTGTGGGGCAACACGTCCACCGTCACAGCATTGTCGTCGTCCTCCTCGCACAGCACGTCCAGCATCTTGTCGCTCCCGGCCACCATTGCCAGGTTATAGCGGTCGCCCGGCCACGGCATGTCAATGTACCACAGATTATCCTCGGGCACATACACGAACCGCAGACGATAGCACTTTCTGCGCAGACCGCAGATGCCTTTCACAAACTTGCCCGCCAGTCTTACGTAAGCCAGCGAGGCTGCAAACAGATTTCTCATGTCAGTAAAGTTTTTAATTTGATGTCGCTGCAAAAGTACAGCTTCCTTTCTCACGCTCCAAATGACCACAAACCACTCATTGTCAGACGCATGCGCATGTGGCACGCTATTTGCTTGCGTCGTAGTTTCTGCAAATTCTCCGTCCTGCACCTTTGCAAAGTCCGCGGATTCTCATTTATTTTGCACCTACAAGTCACACACAAACATCATCTCGTCCGCCTATGAAGACAACCCTCCTTGTCGTGGGCCGCACCGTCGACCCCCACTACATCGCCGCCATCGGCGACTATGTAGAGCGCGTCAGCCACTACCTCTCGTTTTCCATCGAGGTCATCCCCGAACTGAAGAGCACCAAGAGCCTCACCGCCGAGCAGCAGAAGGAGAAGGAGGGCGAGCTCATCCTCCGTTCGCTCCGCGCCGGCGATGTCGTCGTCTTGCTCGACGAGGCCGGCCGTGAGTTCCGCTCCGTGGAGTTTGCCGACTGGATGCAACGCAAGCTCTCCACCGTCAACAAACGCCTCGTCTTCATCATCGGCGGTCCCTATGGCTTCTCTCCCAAGGTCTATGCCGCCGCACAGGAGAAGATATCCCTCTCCAAGATGACCTTCTCGCACCAGATGATCCGCCTCATCTTCGTCGAGCAGCTCTATCGGGCAATGAGCATCCTCAATGGGAGCCCGTATCATCACGAGTGAGCGAAGCAGGACTAAAATGATGAACGAATGTTCGTGTTTTATACATCCAGTAGCTGGGTTGTACAACCACCATAGTCATTTCATACAATGAACCGCCCATTTCATACAACGTCCCCATTCCTGTTTGGAATCATCTTCTGTTGTAGGTTATCTTTGCAGTAAACAATTAAATCGTTTAACAATTATGGATAGAGAATCAAAACAATTTCAAGACCAGACAATTTCGCTGTCAACAAGCGTAAACGTACTATTTTCCGCGGTTCATCCGACATTTGGAGTGATGATACAAACGTCTTGAATATCTGCAGGTTGGGCAATTATATGAATTCATAACATCTTTATTTACGGGGCGAAGAGATTCGGGAATCTCTAAATCAGTCATAACGACGATTAGGAGGAGCCCACGACGAATGCTATGGCTACGCTGACGAAGATGGCGAGGATGACGCTGAGGGCCTTCTCGGAGTTGACGAGGTCACCAAGTGTGAGCACCATGCCCGAGGGGTCAGTGGCGCCCTGCACTATCTTCATAAGTGCCAGTGTCATCGTGCCGCCGAGGAGTTCGAACACCATGCTGACGGTGGTTGACGTTGGCATACCGAGCGTGTTGAACACGTCGAGCAGTATGACGTCCGTCACCATCACGGCGAGGAAGATGCACATCACTTCATAGATGGTAAAAAACTGCGGTGTCATGATGCCGTGTCGTGCCACGTCCATCATACCGTTGCTCATTGCCGCACCGGCAAAGACGCCCACTGCAGCCACGGCGCACACCGTGCGGAACTTTGCCACCTTTGCTCCGATGGCTGAGTTGAGGAAGTTCACAGCATCGTTGCTCACGCCTACGACGAGGTCGAAGAGCGCCAGCACAATAAGGAATGCAACGATGCAGATAAGGAGAGTATTCATCTCTAATTATGAATTAAAAATTGTGAATTATGAATTTTCCAGCATACAGATAGCAAATACAATACTTTCTGCGTGCAAAGTTACTACTGCAATGTTACAACAATATTTCAGCGAAACTAATTTATTGTTTCGCTTGCAAAGTAAATCTGATGGTAAGTCCACCTCCGGGTGTCACTTCTGCCGAACAGGTGCCGCCGTGAGCAATGACGGCGTTCTTTACAATGGCCATGCCCAGGCCCGTGCCGCCAATCTTTCGTGAACGTCCCTTGTCGACACGGTAGAAGCGTTCGAACACTTTGCTGAGATGTTCGGGAGCGATGCCCGGTCCGTTGTCGGCAATGGTAAACTCATGCAGCGAACCATACGTGTTGCACGTGATGACCACCCTGTTGGCTCCAACGGCATACGAGAGCGTGTTGTCTATGATATTACGGAATATACTATATATATAAGAGGCATCGCCGTTGACAATGATGGTTTGCGGCAGTTGTTTCTCCACCGCGATGCCAAGTTCTGCGAGTTGCAGGTCTACATCCTCGAGCACATTGCTGATGACGCAGCGTACGTCAACGGGTTCGCGCTTGATATCCTTCGCTGCATCGTCCTTGCTGAGTTTGTTGAGCGTGGAGATGTCGCGCAACAATTCCACCATACGTTCACTCTGCGCATAGCAGCGTTCGAGGAAATGCTGGCGTTTGTCGGCAGGCATATCGGGATTGGAGAGGATGCTCTCGAGATATCCGTGGATGCTTGCCGTCGGGGTCTTTAGTTCGTGGGCCGCATTCTGCGTCAGCTGGTGCTTGATGCGGTTGCGTTCCTCTTCGGCATGATGCAGTTTCCAAAAGAGAGTGATGATGGTGTGCGAAATGTCGCCCAGTTCGTCATCTGGCAGTTTGCGTTCTATCTCGGAGTCGGGCACCTGCCCGGACTCTGCCTGGAGTGCAAACTGCCTGAGGTAACTGATGTGGCGGCCAATTCGGCGGATGTTCAGATAGAGCACAATGCCGAGTACCGTGACGAGTGCCACGGCAAAGAGGATATACATCTCGTTGGCATCCAGTGCCCTCGTCAATTGGGAGGAGTACGGCAGTGCGCAGCGGATGTATGCTGGCGGGTTGTAACCGAAGACGGTGCGCGGCTGAATGTATGTTGCGGCATAGAAGAAGGTGGTGTGGAGCGACTC
>CAVINS010000039.1:0-33259 GCA_963643925.1 Bacteroidaceae bacterium | reverse complement strand
CTTGCGGGTTTGTGATTATTGACAAAGTGATATTTTTCAGCGACAAAAGCCAAAGTCTGCACCATGGAGCCAGGACCGTGGGGGAAAACTAGGGGGGCTGCGGATTTGAGGGCTATCTTTTTCGGCCCACGGAAAAGGTTCTTCCGGTTGTACGCTAAAACACTATGATTTGTTATTTTTCGAAAAAACTTTTGGGGGGAGTGGGGGTTTTGAGTAAATTTGCCCCGAAATTGTGCCATTGGGATTCGTCGCGCGTGAGCGCAAAGGACTGCTACACAGCGGGAAGTCCAACGGGCACGGCTGAAACACGCTAATTACTAATATCTATAATAAACAAAAAGATGAGTTTAAAAATTGTTGTATTGGCTAAACAAGTACCTGATACCAGAAACGTGGGAAAGGATGCCATGACTGCGGAGGGAACGGTGAACCGTGCCGCTCTGCCGGCGATATTCAATCCCGAGGATTTGAACGCATTGGAACAGGCTCTGCGCCTGAAAGACCAATATCCGGGCTCTACCGTCACATTGCTGACCATGGGACCGGGAAGAGCCGCCGAAATCATCCGGGAGGGAGTCTTCCGCGGAGCCGACGGCGGTTACCTGTTGACAAGCCGCAACTTCGCCGGTGCCGACACACTGGCCACATCTTACGCCCTGGCTACAGCCATCCGCAAGATTAAAGACTATGACATCATCCTCGGTGGTCGTCAGGCTATCGACGGAGATACAGCACAGGTGGGTCCGCAGGTGGCCGAGAAACTCGGTCTGGCTCAGATTACCTACGCTGAGGAAATATTGAAGGTGGCCGACGGACGCATCACCGTAAAACGCCACATCGACGGAGGTGTGGAGACCGTGGAAGGCCCGCTGCCTATCGTCATCACCGTCAACGGCTCGGCAGCCCCCTGCCGTCCGCGCAACGCCAAGCTGGTGCAGAAATACAAACGCGCCCTGGGTGTGCAGGAGAAAGCTGCTATCACCAAGGACGGAGCCGCTTTGCCCTATGCCGACCTCTACGAGAAATATCCCTACCTGAACATCGTGGAGTGGGGTACCGACGAAGTGGAGGCAGACCTCGCCCAGTGCGGTCTCTCGGGCTCGCCCACCAAGGTGAAAGCCGTGCAGAACATCGTGTTCCAGGCCAAGGAAAGCCGCACGATGACCGGTTCGGACAAGGACGTGGAAGATTTGATTGTAGAACTGTTAGCTAACCACACTATCGGATAAAAACATTATGAACAACGTATTTGTATATTGTGAGATTGAAGGCACTACGGTTGCCGACGTAAGTCTCGAACTGTTAACGAAAGGCCGTAAGTTAGCGAATCAGTTAGGTTGCCAACTGGAAGCCATTGCTGCCGGAAACGGCTTGGACGGAGTAGAGAAACAGGTGATGCCCTACGGCGTGGACGTGCTTCACGTGTTCGACGCTCCGGGCCTCTTCCCCTACACCTCATTGCCTCACGCAAGCATCCTCATCAACCTCTTCAAGGAGGAGAAACCGCAGATCTGCCTGATGGGCGCTACCGTCATAGGTCGCGACCTCGGCCCGCGCGTGTCGTCGGCCCTCACCAGCGGACTGACAGCCGACTGCACCTCGCTGGAGATAGGCTCACACGAGGACAAGAAGCTGGGCAAGACCTACGAGAACCTGCTCTACCAGATTCGTCCCGCCTTTGGCGGCAACATCGTGGCAACGATTGTGAACCCCGAACACCGTCCGCAGATGGCTACCGTCCGCGAGGGTGTGATGAAGAAAGAGATACTCGATGCCAACTACAAAGGCCAGGTGGTGAAACACGACGTGGCCAAGTACGTGCCCGAGACCGACTACGTGGTGAAGGTGATAGACCGCCATGTGGAGAAGGCCAAACACAACCTCAAGGGCGCTCCTATCGTGGTGGCCGGAGGCTACGGAATGGGCTCCAAGGAAGGTTTCGACATGCTGTTCGAGCTGGCCAAGGAACTGCACGCTGAGGTGGGCGCAAGCCGTGCCGCTGTGGACGCAGGATTCGTCGACCACGACCGTCAGATAGGCCAGACTGGTGTCACCGTTCGTCCGAAACTCTACATCGCCTGTGGCATCAGCGGACAGATTCAACACATTGCCGGTATGCAGGAGAGCGGAATCATCATCTCCATCAACAACGACCCCAACGCACCTATCAACACCATTGCCGACTACGTCATCAATGGCAACGTGGAAGAGGTCGTTCCCAAGATGATCAAGTATTATAAGTCTCACAGCAAGTAATTTGGTTTAAAGAAAATGGCAAACTTTTATAAAGACATACCGGAACTCAAGTATCACTTGAACAATCCGATGATGAAGCGCATCTGCGAACTGAAAGAGCGCGATTACAGAGATAAAAACGAGTTCGACTACGCCCCCGTGGATTTCGAGGACGCTATGGACTCCTACGATAAGGTACTGGAGATTACCGGTGAGATCAGTGGCGAGATTGTGGCTCCCAATGCCGAGGGTGTGGACGCTGAAGGTCCTCACTGCGCCAACGGCCGCGTGCAGTACGCATCCGGCACGGTGCAGAACCTCGATGCCATGGTGAAGGCCGGTCTCAACGGAATGACCATGCCGCGCCGCTTCGGCGGACTCAACTTCCCCATCACCCCCTACACCATGTGTGCCGAGGTGGTGGCTGCAGCCGACGCAGGCTTCGGCAACATCTGGTCGCTGCAGGACTGCATCGAGACCCTCTACGAGTTTGGCAACGAGGACCAGCACAGCCGTTTCATCCCCCGCGTTTGCGCCGGCGAGACGATGTCTATGGACCTCACCGAGCCCGATGCCGGTTCCGACCTGCAGAGCGTGATGCTGAAGGCTACCTTCGACGAGAAGGAGAACTGCTGGCGACTGAACGGTGTGAAGCGGTTCATCACCAACGGCGACGCTGACATTCACCTCGTGCTGGCCCGCTCTGAGGAGGGCACACACGACGGACGCGGACTCTCCATGTTCATCTATGACAAGAACCAGGGTGGCGTGAACGTGCGCCGTATCGAGAACAAACTCGGTATCCACGGATCTCCCACCTGCGAGTTGGTCTACAAGAACGCGAAGGCTGAGCTCTGCGGCGACCGCAAGATGGGTCTTATCAAGTACGTGATGGCGCTGATGAACGGTGCCCGTCTGGGTATCGCCGCCCAGTCCGTAGGTCTGTCGCAGGCTGCCTACAACGAGGGCTTGGCTTATGCCAAAGACCGTAAGCAGTTTGGCAAGGCCATCATAGAGTTCCCCGCTGTCTACGACATGCTGGCTCTGATGAAAGCCAAGCTGGACGCAGGCCGTGCATTGCTCTACCAGACATCGCGCTACGTGGACATCTACAAGGCTCTGGACGACATCGCCCGCGAGCGCAAGCTCACCCCCGAGGAGCGTCAGGAGCAGAAGACCTACTCCAAGTTGGCCGATGCCTTCACCCCGTTGGCAAAGGGTATGAACTCTGAGTATGCCAACCAGAACGCTTACGACTGCATCCAGATACACGGTGGTTCCGGCTTCATGCTCGAGTATGCTTGCCAGCGCATCTACCGCGACGCGCGCATCACCTCCATCTACGAGGGAACCACACAGCTGCAGACCGTGGCCGCTATCCGCTACGTGACCAACGGCTCTTACGCAGCCACGTTGCACAACTTCGAGCAGGTGCCCTGTAGCGAGGATATGCAGCCGCTGATGGACCGTGTGAAGGAGATGACCTCCAAGTTCGAGGCTTGCACCAACCAGGTGAAGGAGGCCCAGAATCAGGAGCTGCAGGACTTCGTGGCCCGCAAGCTCTACGAGATGGCCGCTGTCTGTGTGATGTCGCACCTCATCATCCAGGACGCTACCAACGCGCCTGAGATGTTCAGCAAGTCCGCCCGCATCTACGTCAACTACGCAGAGGCTGAGGTGGAGAAACACTTCAACTTCATCCGCAAGATGAACGCTGATAGCTTGAGCGATTACCGTCGTTAAAAAATCGACCTAACCATAGGTAGGGAGGGTTGCAGCCGTGATGGTTGTGGCCCTCCCTTTTTTTCGTCCCTTCCTGTCTTTTTACACTCCCGACTAGGCTTCGACATCTCTCATGGTTTCAGCCTCTTCTCTCTTTCATCTCCCTTCATCTTAGTCTCAGTATCTCCGTAGAATAATAAGGGAGCATCCATGACGTGAAAAAGGACCTGTCAAAGTGGATTCAGCGTCCGCTTTGACAGGGCATTTACTGTATGTTTGGCGATGGGCTTACTTCATCAAGTGCTCCTTGAAGAAGTCGGTGAGGAGCGTGTAGAGGTGCAGACTCGTGTTGCCACCGTAGATGCTGTGGTTGCGGTTGGTGTAGACCTGCATGCGGAACTGCACACCGGCCTGCACCAAGGCCTCGCTGAACTCAGCGGTGTTGCGGAAGTGCACATTATCGTCCGCCATGCCGTGAACCAGCAGCAGGTCGCCGTGGAGCTTGCCGATGCGGTTCATCGGCGACGATGCGGCGTAACCCTCGTCGTTCTCCTGCGGGGTGCGCATGAAGCGCTCCGTGTAGACCGTGTCGTAGAATCGCCAGTCTGTGGGAGGAGCCACGGCAATGCCGCAGGCGAACACCGGAGTGCCCTCACTCATGGACATCAGCGTGTTGTAGCCTCCGTAGCTCCAGCCCCAAATGCCGATGGCCGAAGAGTCGACGTAGGGTAGGGTGCCCAGATATTTCGCGGCCTCCACCTGGTCCTGTGCCTCCTTCACTCCGATGCGCAGGTAGGTGCACTTCTCGAAAGCTGATCCACGGCCGCCTGTTCCGCGTCCGTCCACGCACGCCACAATGAAACCTTCCTGTGCCAGGTACGATTCCCAGATGCCGCCTTCGCCCCGCATACCCAGGCTCCAACTGTCCTGCACCTGTTGCGAGCCCGGTCCGCTATATTGGTACATCACTACGGGGTACTTCTTGCCGGGGTTGAAGTCGGTCGGCTTCACCATCCATCCGTTCAGCTGTGTGCCGTCGGGAGTGGTGAACTGGAAGAGCTCCTTGCGTGCCATGGACAATTGGCTCCGCTTTGCCAACAGTTCGTGGTTGTCCACCAGTGTGGTGAGCACGCGGCCCGTGTTGTCGTTGAGCGTATAGACGGGCGGTGTGTCGAGGTTGGTGAAGGTGTTGACGAAATATCGCATGTTCTTGCTGAATATCGTGTGGTTTGTTCCTTCCCGCGGGGTCAGCTTGGTCTTGCGGCCTTTAGCGTCCACCTTGTAAGCGGCGTTGCGCAGCGGGCTTCCCTCGTTGCTCTCGTAGTAGAAGGTGTTGGTGGCTTCGTCCCATCCGATGAAAGAGGTCACCTCGTAGTTGCCCTTGGTAATCTGCTTCACCAGGTTGCCGGTGAGGGTGTAGAGGTAGAGGTGGTTATATCCGTCGCGTTCGCTCTGCATCACGAAGTTGTTGGCGTAGAAGCGGATGTCGCTGTAGGCCTGCTCCTTGATGTACTGCGGAGCCTCGTCGCGCACCACTAGTTTGCAGAGGGTGGATCGTGAGTTTGCCATGTAGATATCGAACCGGTTCTGATGGCGGTTCAGCGTGAGGATGGCCAGCTGGTCGGGGGTGGCGGTGAACTTGATGCGTGGTATGTAGCCGTCGGCATCGAGCGGTAGGTCCATCTTGCGGGTCACCTTGCTCTTGATGTCGAACGAGTGCACTGTGACGGTGGAGTTGCGCTGTCCAGCGATGGGGTATTTGTAGTTGTAGGCTCCGGGGTAGTTGTCGTACTGCGTCAGTGCGGGTCTCAATCCTTTATAGAGTGGGAACGAGAACATCGGCACCTCGGTCTCGTCGAACCGGATGTAGGCTATCATCTTGCTGTCGGCGCTGAAGTCGAACGCCCGGTTGTAGCCGAACTCTTCCTCGTTCACCCAGTCGGGGATGCCGTTGAGCACCTCGTTGAACTTGCCGTCGGTGGTCACTTGTGATTCGCTGTTGTTGAAGAGCAGCTTCACCAGGAATAGGTTGTTGTCGCGCACGAAGGCGATGTTGTTGCCGTCCGGCGAGAAGAGCGGAACCTGCTGCGGACCGTTGGCGGAGAGCGGGTCCAGAGTGTTGTTCTTCACCGTATAGATATAGTATTGTGCGGTGAACGAGCGCCGGTAGATCTGCTTTGTCTCTGTCTGGATGAGGATGCGGCTCTCGTCCGGTGAGAGGATGTAGCCGTCGATGTGTTCCAGCTTGTGGTTACGTGCGTTGTCGGCATCGAACAGCACTCCGTCCTCCTTGCCTGTGCGGAACGAATATTTCACGATGCGTTTGCCGTCGTTGCTTATCTGAGCGTAATGTTCGCCGTCGGCCAGCGGGTTCACTCCATAGATGCGTTGTGAGCGGTATGCTCCGCCGATGACATCCTTGAGCTGCAGCTTGTCTGCTGCAAGGCTCGTCAGCGTGGCTGCGAGCATCGCTACAGCAAGCAAAAAAATAGATTTTTTCATGTCCTTTCTCGTCTTTCTTTTAATAGTATTGCAAAAGTAATGAAAATTATTTCATCACCTAGAATATGTGCGGTGGATTATTTATGCTGGTGATGCGTACAGGTGTAAACAGTTGATTACTAAATAAATGGCTTGTGTAATGTTACATCCTTGTAACTATATGTAACGTGTGTTAACAAAGATGTAATGTAAGTGATACCTTGTGTAATGAACAACCGAGGTTGGGTGGAAGCAAAGAAATACTTTTGCATCGTGAATTGTGGTGCGCAAGCCCATGGTTCGGGAGTTGAATTAGAAATAACCAAATAGTTAACCAAATGAAGAAAAACATGAATGTAACTTGAAAAGACTTTTTGAGGATAGGGGAGCGATAGCTCGTCCTGACTCTCGTGTGAACCAGAAACGTTTAATCCCTTAAACTAACAGTAAATGAAAATCGTAGAAAAACAAAATTGGAAGATTCCTTCGCTGCTTCTCCTTATGCTGTTTTGTTGTGTAATGGCTAGGGCTCAGCAGTTCAGTGCGAAAGGAATTGTGGTGGACAGCAGTGGAGAACCTGTCATTGGTGCCTCGGTTGTTTTAAAGACTAATAAATCAATAGGTACAATCACAGATATAGACGGAAAGTTCTCGCTGAGTGTACCCAATGACAAGGCTGTCCTGGTGATTTCTTTTGTCGGCATGCAGTCGAAAGAAGTCAAAGCGTCGAAAACCCTGATGAAAGTGGAACTGGTGGACGACAACCAAGTGTTGGACGAGGTTGTGGTCGTAGGTTTCGGTCAACAGAAGAAAGCCTCTGTGGTGGGAGCCATCGCGCAGACCACCAGCAAGACATTGGAGCGCACCGGTGGTGTTTCCAGCTTGGGACAGGCCTTGACCGGTAACTTGCCAGGTGTCGTTACCATGACCTCCTCCGGTCAGCCGGGTGAGGAAGACCCGGAAATCACCATCCGTGGTGTCACGTCGTGGAACAGCAGTTCGCCGTTGATCCTGGTCGACGGTGTTGAGCGTGAGATGAGCAGTGTGGACATCAACTCCGTGGCCTCCATCTCTGTGTTGAAGGACGCATCCGCCACAGCCGTGTTCGGTGTGCGTGGTGCCAACGGTGTAATCCTTATCACTACCAAACGTGGTGAGGAAGGCAAGGCGGTGGTGAACATCAACGCCAGCACCACACTGAAGACCTATTCTAAGTTGCCGGACATGATGGACTCTTACGACGCCCTCGCCCTGCGCAACAACGTCATCGAGCATGAGCTCGGCTACAGACCCGAGGCCTGGAGTTACTATCAGCCGCAGGCAGTGCTCAACAAATACCGCTATCCGGCCAATCTCGAGGAGTCTGAGCGCTACCCGAACGTGGACTGGATAGACACTTTGCTGAAAGACGTGGCTACCTCTTACAATGCCAACGTGAATGTGTCTGGTGGTACACGCTTCGTGAAGTACTTCGCCTCTGTGGACTACACCCACGAGGGTGACCTTTATAAAAAGGTAACAAACAACCGTGGTTACGACCCGGGCTTCAGCTACGACCGTATCAACGTACGTTCGAACCTCGACTTCAACCTGACAAAGACTACCACGTTGCACGTGAACTTGTCCGGTTCGCACGCCATCCAGAAAGCTCCAGCCGGTCAGTACAACAACCTGATATGGTCCGCTTTCTACGGCATCTCGCCCGACTCCTTCATCCCGCAGTATAGCGACGGAACGTTCGGTTACTACAACCCCAACCCGTCGCAGGCCGCTGCCAACGCCATGGAGTCACTCGCTGTGAACGGTATGCAGGAGACCACAACCGACCGTCTGACAACCGACTTCACCTTGCGCCAGGATCTCGGATTCCTGTTGAAAGGTTTGACGGCGGAAGTGAGATTGGCCTACGACAACTCCTTCCAGGAGACCGGCCGTGGTATTGACGACGTGAACGACTGGGAAGATGAAGCACACAAATGGATTGACCCCGAAACGGGCGAGTCGTACACCGACGTGACCCTGGACACCAACAACAAGTTCGACTATAAGAACAACATCGCATGGTCTACAGGTGCGGGATCACTCAACAACTGGAGCACTTATCGCCGTCTGAACTATTCAGCCCAATTGAACTGGAACGGCAAGTTTGGCGACCATTCCGTTGGTGCCATGGGTAACTTCAGCCGTGAAGAATATGCTACGGGTAGCATGTTGCCTTACTATCGTGAGAACTGGGTGTTCCGTGCAACCTATGACTACGCCAACCGCTACATGCTCGAGTACAACGGCGCTTACAACGGATCGGAGAAATTCTCTTCCGACAACCGTTTCGCCTTCTTCCAATCAGGTGCTGTGGGTTGGATGCTTTCCGAGGAACCCTTCATGACGAAGCTGAACCTGAAGTGGCTCGACCTGTTGAAGTTCAGAGCTTCGTATGGTCAGATTGGTGACGACAACGTTTCCGGACGTTGGCTCTACATGGATGTATGGGGAACGAGCGGTTCCAAGTTTCCGCAAGGACTCACCGGTGTAAGTGGTTCCAGCTCACCCTACACATGGTATCTGCAGTCTACCCTCGGCAACAAGGACGTGAAGTGGGAGACGGCCACCAAGTTCGATGCCGCTATGGAGTTCGCCATCTTCGGCGGTCTGTTGTCAGGTTCTATCGACTTCTTCAAGGAAAAACGTACGGACATCCTCTTGACCGGCAGCAGCCGTGCCGTTCCCTCTTACTTCGGTGCCACAGCACCTACAGCCAACCTCGGTGAGGTGGAGAGCAACGGTTACGAGATAGAGATCCGCTGGAACAAGCAACTCAACAAGGATTGGCGCCTCTGGGGTAACGCCTCGTTGACCCACGCTGAGAACAAGGTGATCAACGCCGACGACCCCATGCTGAAACCCGAATACCAGAAGTCGGCCAACAAGTCTATCGGCCAGACTTACTCTTACGTCGACGCAGGTCAGGCCTCCACTTGGGACCAACTCTACGGTAGCACCAAGCACGATGCCCTCGACAGCGACCGTATGCCGGGCAACTACGTCATCCTCGACTACGATGCCGATGGTGTCATCACTTCTGACGATAACATTCCGTACGGATTCACAGGTACACCGCAGAACACCATGAATGCCCAGATTGGTTTCGACTACAAGGGATGGAGCTGCTTCGTACAGTTCTATGGTGTGAACAACGTGACCCGTTACGTCAACCTCACTAGCTTGGGTGGAACCCGCAACACGGCCTTCCACGAAGGTACATTCTGGTCGAAGGACGAGACGAGCGGTCTGCCTCTCCCGCGCTGGGGAACACAGGCCAGCAACTATTCATCCGGTACACGCTATTTGTTCGACGGATCGTACGTGCGTCTGAAATACGCCGAGATTTCCTATACCTTCTCTAAGGAGGCTTGGCTGAAGAGACTCGGACTCAACGCACTGAAGGTTTTCGTCAATGGTAACAACCTCTTCCTCTGGACTGACATGCCGGACGACCGCGAGTCTAACACAGGAGGTTACACAGCTTATCCTACACAGAGACGTTTTAATTTAGGTTTCAAATTAACTTTATAATCTAAGCGTGATGAAAAGAAACATTTATACAATACTGTGCGGAATGGCGGCTCTGTTGCTGAGCTTCACATCCTGTACAGACTATTTGGACAAATCACCGGATTCGGTTATCTCCGAAACGGATGCGTACAAGAACTTCAAGAACTTTCAGGGCTTCGTGGAGGAAATGTACAATTTGATTCCCGACGTCGCCAAGGCTTACTGGGTAAGCTCTTTCAACTGGGGCGAGGATGAACTCATCACCACCGGTGCCGGCGACTACCTCTTCGGACACAGTGTGGACCGTGGTAACTACCGCGACCACATAAGCAACAACACCTGTTACCTCCACCGTAGCTGGTCGGCCTCAGGCGACCGCTTCAGCAAGGATGTGTGGGGAAGCTCCTGGTACGGAATCCGCAAAGCCAATATGGGTCTTGAGGCCCTCGAGAAAGGCTTGATGGTGGACGCTACCGAGGAGGAGCGTAACATGATCAAGGGTCAGTTGCTCTTCTTCCGCGCATGGTTCTACTTCCAGCTGACAAGCTTCTGGGGTGGTATGCCTTACATCGACTATGTGTTGCCCGCAGGCGAGGCCTTCACACTGCCCCGCGAGAGCTATCGGGAGAATGCCGACAAGATGGCCGCTGACTTCGCTGCTGCTGCCGAGCTGCTCCCTATCAACTGGGACGACACCCGCATCGGTGCCGAAACGTCCGGTCAGAACGCTCTGCGTGTCAATAAGATCTGGGCTCTCTGCTACGAAGGAAAGGCTCTGCTCTACGCAGGCTCTCCGCTGATGTCGCAAGGAGTCAACGGTACACCGCTGAAGTACGACCAGGCTTACTGCAAGAAGGCAGCCGATGTGCTCGGTAAGGTACTGAACATGGTTGAGTCCGGTCAGACACAATATTCGTTGGTGGACTTCGCCGACTACCACACACTGTTCTACACCATCCAGCAGAACTGGTTGATGCCGGGTGGTACGGAAGCCATCGTCAGAGGACCTACGTACGGTGCTGACTCTTACTGGCGTCAGATGAACTCCTACCAGGTGCACCAGATGGCTGAAGGCGACGGTATCGTGCTCTGCCCCACAGCCAACTACGTGAACTACTTCGGCATGGCCAACGGACTGCCTCTGGACGACCCCGACTCAGGCTTCGACAAAACTCACCCCTGGAAGGACCGCGACCCGCGCTTCTACAACGACATCGTCTACGATGGCGTGCAGGTGGTGAAAGGTACCATTACCAACCCCGACCACGAGATTTACCGCTATGCTGACCTCGGCGAAGGCGGCAAATGGTGCAGCGACCCCCGTTACGACAGCCGTACAGGTTACCTCAACTATAAGTTCATCCCCCTAGGAGCCAACAAATGGGACGCTACATACGGTTACAGCTATGCAACCCACTTCCATCTGACCTATCTGCGTCTGGCCGACGTCTACCTGATGTATGCCGAGGCAGCCGCACAGGCAGCTGGTTCTGCAGCAGGCAAGGGTGGAAACTTCTCCAAGTCCGCTGCCGACGCAGTCAATGCCGTTCGCGAACGTGCCGGTGTGGCCGATGTGTCCGACAAGTACACTGCTTCGCTGGACAAGTTCATGGGTGAGGTCATTCGCGAGCGTGCCGTGGAGTTGGCTTTCGAAGGCCACCGTTTCACCGACTTGCGCCGTTGGCTGCTCTTGACCCAGTATCCTTACAACATCAAGACACGCCAGTACTTCAACCGGGCACAGGAACTCGACCCGACCATCGATCCTAAAGAGAACGAGGTGCGCAACTTCCGCGAGGAGGTCGTCGTTACACGTAAGCTCGAGAGCAAACACTACTGGTTGCCTATCAACAACGACGATGTGATGATGTATCCTGAGTTCTACCAGAATCCTGGTTGGTAAATTTTGTAATCAATAAAAATGATAGATTTATGAAACATATATATAAAACCCTTGTCGTTTGCTCCACACTTGCCTTGGGATGGATGCCATCTTCAGCACAGGTAGAGTGGCTCGAAGCACAAGCCGATTCGCTGGGTAAAGTACAGGTTGCATTCCGCACCACTACTCAACAAGACCTGTTGGGAGGCGTTTCTGTATTGGATATGGAAGAGTTGGCGGATAAGGCTTATACCACTACTAGTGAACAGCTCATCGGTAACCTGGTTGCCGGTCAGAACAATGGATTGTGGGGATCAGGCAGTTACCTGGTGATTGTCGACGGTATGGTGCGCGACGCCAACAACGTGCTCCCGCACGAGATTGCACAAGTGACAGTGCTCAAAGGTGCTCAAGCCGTGGTCCTCTATGGTAGCCGCGCTTCCAAAGGTGCCGTCATCATCACCACCAAACGTGGGCAGAAGGACGACCTCCGTATCAATGTGAAAGCCAACACCGGCTTCTACTTCGCCAAGTCGTACCCGAAATACCTGGGCTCGGCAGAATACATGACCCTCTACAACGAGGCTCGTGTCAACGACGGACTGACAGCCCTCTACAGCGATGCCGACATCTACAACCATGCATCGGGAAACAATCCTTACCGTTATCCCGACTTGAACATGTATTCTTCGGACTATCTGAAGGATACCTACAACCGTTCGGAGGCTATCGTCGAGGTGTCAGGCGGTAGCGAAAGAGTGCAGTACTATACCACAATGGGTTATTACCGCGAAGGCTCACTTTTGAAAGTGGGCAACTCGGAAGACAACTACATCGACCGTCTCTTTGTCCGTGGTAATATCGACATGAAGCTTAACAAATACCTGACAGCACAGGCCGATGCCAATGTGACGTTCTACGACTCTTACACGGCTTCCACCGACTGGTGGGGAAAGGCTGCCAGCTTGCGTCCTAACCGGGTTGCTCCTTTGATTCCGCTGGACTATATTGACAACGGGGACTCCAACACGTTGAGCACCATCAATGCCAGCAACTATCTGATTGATGGTAAATATTTCCTGGGCGGTACGCAGCTCGACCCGACGAACCCCGTTGCCGACGCTTACGCAGCCGGTGACTCGAAGTACGTGAGCCGTCAGTTCCAGTTCAACACCGTCTTCAACCTCGACCTGCAGAACCTCACTTCGGGCCTGTTCTTCCGGGCACGCTACGGTATCGACTACGCTGCAACCTACAACCAAGGCTACTCCAACAGCTACGCTACCTTCGCTCCGACGTGGGTCAACTACAATGGTAAAGACGTGATTGGCAGTGTGACACAGTATGGCGAAGATCAAAAGAGCGGCAGCGAAAACATCAGCAACTCTTCTTACCGTTATACTTACAACGTTTCTGCACAGTTCGACTACACGCGCACGTTCAATGCAGACCACAACGTGTTCGGTATGATTGTCGGCAACATCTGGCAGACACAGCGGAACGGCGCTTATCACCGTACGTCCAATGCCAACTTGGGCTTGCAGGCTTCGTACAACTACAAGCACAAATACTATTTCGATTTCAGCGCGGCTCTGCCTTACTCAGCCAAGCTGCCAAAAGACAACCGCATGGGATTCTCGCCCACAGTGACCTTGGGCTGGCGTCCCACCAGTGAGGAGTTCTTCAAGAACACCGCTTTCGACGATTTGATGGTGACCGTTTCCGGTGGTATCATCCAACAGGACCTCGACATCACCGATGGCGACGGCAACGACTACTACCTCTACAAGTCTGTGCTGCAGCGCGGCGGTTGGTACTCATGGGCCGACCTCGGCGGTGAGTCCGCTACAGAGTTCCAGCGCGGTGACAACGATGAGATGACCTTCGTTGAACGCAAGGAGTTCAACGCCGGTGTCCGCGGTTCACTGTGGAACCACGCCCTCTCGTTCGACGTGAACTTCTTCATGTACGACATGGACGGTGGCTTGGCACGTGTAAGCTCACTCTACCCGATCTACTTCACACAGACCGGTTATCCTACCTCATCCATCATCCCGTACGTGAACTACGAGAAGGACAAGTATATCGGTTTCGATTTCAGCGTCACCGGTAAGAAGAAGATCGGTCAGGTGGAAGCTCAGCTCGGCTTGACAGGTACCTACTACAAGACCGAGGCCAAGAAGCGCGACGAGGCTTACTCCTACGACTATCAGACCCGCATCGGCAAGTCATTGTCAGGCATGTGGGGACTCGAGAGCATGGGCCTCTTCCAGTCAGAAGAAGAGATTGCCAACGCCCCGACACAGTCGTTCGGTGAAGTGAAGCCCGGCGACATCCGCTACAAGGACCAGAACGGCGACGGCATCATCGACAACGAGGACCAGGTGCTCATTGGCGACTGGAACACTCCGTTCCGCGCAGGACTCAACCTTACCTTGAAGTGGCGCGACTTCACATTCTTCGCTGCTGCCGACGGATACTTCGGTGGCCAGGGAATGAAGAACAGCTCCTACTACTGGGTGAGCGGCGACGGAAAATACTCTGAGGTAGTACGCAACCGTTGGACACCGGAGACAACAGCCACAGCCACTTATCCCCGTCTGACCACGACAAGCGGTTCCAACAACTTCCGTAGCTCCGACTACTGGATGTACGATTCCGACCGCATCAACCTCTCTATGGTACAGCTCACCTACGACATGCCCAAGACTATCCTGGGCAACGGCGTGGTGAAGAACCTGAAGGTCTACCTGGGCGGATACAATCTGTTGACGATTGCCAAGGAGCGCAAGCATCTGGAGATGAACGTAGGTTCCGCTCCTCAGACCCGCTTCTACAATCTGGGTGTGCAAGTTTCCTTTTAAGTGCTAACATTAAAAGACTTGAATGATGAAAAAGATAAAAAGAACATTAGCATATGCTTTGATGGCAACAGCGGTGATGATGTCTACGGGTTGTTCCGACCTCTTCGAGCCTGCCATCGAGAATCATAAAGACGCTTCCGCTTTGGAAGAACTCCCCTCTTGGGCGGTAGGATTGCTGGGCCATGCCTACATCAGTAACCCGCTGGGATCGTGGTCGTTCAACGACGTGGCTACCGACGATGCCGTGTCCAACGATCAGGACAACTCTTACCGCAAGATGGCTACCGGCGCTTGGCGTGCCAACAACAACCCCATGAGCAACTGGCAGTACCTGCGCGCTTCGTGGCAGTACCTCAACCAGTTCATCGAGGTGTCCGAGAATGTAGATTGGGCACAGGACGAACTGGTGGCCCAGATGTTCAAGGACCGTTTCCAGGGCGATGCCTACGGTATGCGTGCCTTCTACATGTATCACCTCTTGCTCTGCCAAGGTGGATGGACCGATGACAACCAACTGTTGGGAATCCCCATCGTGTTGCAGTCCGAGAGCCTGACCTCTGAGTTCAACCTCCCGCGTAACACCTTCCAGGAGTGCATCGACCAGCTGAACGCTGACGTGGAGAAAGCCATCGAGCTGCTGCCCGAGGACTACGGCGAAGTGTCGAGCAACGCTGATGTGCCTGCCAAATACCGCGCTATGGGTGTGACCGCCGGTCAGTACTCACGTGTGTTCGGCGACACTGGCAAGAACCGCATGAGCGCCCGCATCGCCAAAGCCATCCGCGCACAGGCAGCCCTGTTGGCTGCCAGCCCCGCTTACAGCAGCGGTACGACGGTCACTTGGGAACAAGCCGCCAACCACATGGCTACCGTGCTGAAGGAACTGGGCAGCAACCCCATCTCCGAGCTCGACCCGACAGGCAACACTTGGTACACCGACGGTTCTGCCATCCGGAACTTCACCGCCGGCTACAACCCCAAGGAAATCCTTTGGCGTGCCAACAAGGAAGAGTCTTCCAGCCTCGAGGCTTCTCACTATCCTCCTACACTCTTCGGTAGCGGACGTGTGAATCCTACACAGAACCTGGTGGATGCTTTCCCGATGCTCAACGGCTATCCTATCACCGACGCAAGCAGTGGCTACGACGCACAGAACCCCTATGCGAACCGTGACCCGCGTCTGGCTCTCTACATTATATATAACGGACAGACAGCCGGCCCGCAGAACACGGTCATCACTACCGCTGCCGACGGAACGGACAACAACGCACTGAACAAGACATCCACCTCCACCCGTACGGGCTACTACATGAAGAAGCTCCTCTGCCAGAGCGTGAATGCCAATCCGAACTCTACCACATCGGCCTACCATTACAAACCGTTTATCCGCTATACCGAAATTTTCCTGGGCTATGCCGAAGCAGCCAACGAGGCTTGGGGCCCGAAGAACGGAGGTTCGAACGGATTTACCGCTTACCAGGTCATCAAGGCTATCCGCGAGCGTGCAGGCATCTGCGTGGGAACGGACGATCCCTACCTGACACAGTGCGCACAGAGCAAGGACAAGATGCGTGAGCTCATCCACAACGAGCGCCGTCTGGAGCTTTGCTTCGAGGGTCACCGCTTCTGGGACCTGCGCCGTTGGAAAGAGAGCATCAACGAGCCGGCCAAGGGAATGAGCATCACCGGTACCACCTACACTGTGCTGCCTTCCGTGGAGACCCGCGACTATAAGGACTACATGTATTATGGCCCGATTCCTTACACTGAGACCGTGAAGTTCAGTGAACTGAAACAGAACAAGGGTTGGTAATGGTTTAACTTCTAAAAATAGATTACGATGAAAAAGTTTATTTATACAGCATTGGCAATAACAGGAGCACTCTTCGCTGCGTGCGACAACGGCGACTGGAGTTTCGATGACTTCGAATACTCGGCTGTCTATTTCGCCAATCAGTCACCTGTGCGCAGAATCTGTTTGGGCGAGGATGTCTACTCTACCGAGCTCGACAACAAACACCAGTTCGAGATCTACGCTACCATGGGTGGTGTCTACAGCAACCAGAAGGACGTGACGATCGACATCAAGGTGGACAACACACTCTGCAACAACCTCCTTTTCGAGGCGGGCGGCAGCGATGTGTTGGCTATGCCTTCGTCCTACTACACCCTCAGTGCCAACCAGATTGTCATCAAGAAGGGTGAAATCATGGGTTGCGTAGGTGTGCAGCTGACCGATGCCTTCTTCAGCGACCCCAAGTCGCTCGAGAACAACTACGTCATCCCCTTGGTGATGACACAGGTGAACGGCGCCGACTCCATCCTTCAGGGAACACCGCTCGTCGCCAGCCCCAACCGCGTGAACTCATCTGACTGGGAAACAGTTCCCAAGGACTACACCCTCTACGCCGTGAAGTATGTGAACGCCTACGACGCCAACTACCTCCGCCGCGGTAAGGATGTCTACACCGGAGCCATGAACAAGACCGTTGTCCGCCACGAAGAGTATGTGGAGAAGGACGAGACGGTGACTGACATCACCACCCGCTCGCTCAACACCATCGCGTGGAAACACCCTGCAAAGGACGCCGACGGCAACATCGCTAACATCGAACTGCTGATGACCTTCGATGGTGACGGCAAGTGCACCGTATCCTCCGGCACCACCGGCGTGACGGTTAGCGGCAGCGGACAGTTCGTGTCGAAAGGTGAGAAGAACAGCTGGGGAAACAAAGACCGCGACGCTCTCTACCTGAACTACACTCTGGAGTATTCTGGCGTGAAGTGTGTAACCACCGACACGTTGGTAGTGCGCGACAGAGGTTCCGTGGCTGAATATTTTAGTCCTGTAATGAGGTAATTAACTACACTAAAACGTTAGATTATGAAATATTTCAAATATCTGATCGGCGCAATGGTTGTGCTCCCCACCGCGTGTGCGGACGACAAACCGTTGGCGTTCGATGTCGAGAAACCTGCTCTCATGGCCTCCATGGAGTACTTGAACGATTATCAGGTGCTGAAGGAATACAAATCCAACCCCAACCTGAAACTCGGTATAGGTGCCACGGCAAGTGACTATATAGACAATGGTGTGCAATATCGCCTGGTGAATGAGAACTTCGACGAGATGACCGCGGGCAACGCCATGAAGTTTGCTTCGTGTGTGTCCGACGACGGTACCATGAACTTCAGCACCGTCTCCAGTTTCGTGTCGGCAGCCAGAGATGCGGGAACTACCATCTATGGCCACACACTGGCATGGCACTCGCAGCAGAACAGCAAGTATCTGAACTCTCTGCTTGCTGACCGGGAGATAGAGATTGACCCCGATGCAGCCAACGTGGTGGAAGATTATAAAATCGATTATTCCACTTACAGCTCTTTCCCGTTCTATAACATGGGATACGCACCGGCTTTTGATGGCAATAAGATGATTGTCACCAATGAAGCAGCGGAAGACGCCAACTGGAAGAAACAGTATTTCATGGGCGACAACATCACCACCAAACCGGGTACTGACTATACGGTGACCGTACGTATCAAAGGCTCCACCGCCGGTTCGCTGGACATCGTCATGGGTAGCTGGAGTGTCAGCTCTTCTAAGGAGATGACCTTCACCACCGAATGGCAAGAGCAGACCGTGGAGTTCAGCGGCATCTCTGTGGAGTCGTGCCACATCATCGGACAGTCCGGCTTGTTTGTTGGCGACATCGAGATAGCATGGATGAAGGTGACCCACAAAGAGGCCATGGCCGTAAGCTGGTGGACTCCGATGATTACCAACGGCGATGCTGAGGGTACCGAGGTTACCAGTGCAACATCCACTCACATCGGTGGCAGCAACGGTGTTTGCGACATCGAGGACGGTGCAGGTAAGGATGGTGGCCGCGCTTACGTGGTGACCTCCAATGGTAATGCTACCAACTCGTGGGACACCCAGTTCTTCCTCACAGCCGACCGCGAGTTGGCCCAGGGCGACAAGGTGCTCGTGTCGTTCGACTATCGTGCCACAGTGGCCAACAACGCCGAGTCGCAGACTCACTCTACACCTGGTAGCTACCTCTACTGGGACGGCGGATGCTCACTCAACTTCACCAGCGAATGGCAACATTTCGAGAAGACGATGACCATCAATGCCAACCAGTCGCCAAGCGACAACATGAAGACCATTGCTTGGAACCTCGACGTAGGTGCCAGCAGCGCTCCGGCCAACAAGTACTACTTCGACAACATCGTGTTCTCCATCGAGGAGTCGGGCAACACCATTCCTTTGACCGCCGAGGAGAAGAAGGATACCTTGATTTGGGCTATGGACCGTTGGATAAAAGGCATGATGGAAGCCACAGACGGTTACGTCTCCGCATGGGACGCTGTGAACGAGCCCATCTCCGGTAGCGATGCCGACGGCGACGGCTACTACGACCTTTGGTCTTCGGAGAACGGCGACCCGTCCAGCAACTTCTATTGGCAGGACTATATGGGCGACGAGGACTACGTGCGCACCGTCATTGCCAAGGCGCGTGAGTACTACACGGGTACCGACCCGCTGAGGCTGTTCATCAACGACTACAACTTGGAGTCTGACTGGGACGACAACAACAAGCTGAAGAGCTTGATCCATTGGATTGAGGTATGGGAGTCCGACGGTGTGACGAAGATCGACGGTATCGGCACTCAGATGCACGTCTCTTGCTACGCCGACCAAGCTACCCAAGCGAGCAAGAAGGAACATGTGACCAAGATGTTCGAACTGTTGGCCAAGTCGGGCAAGCTCGTCAAAATATCCGAGTTGGACATGGGCTATGTGGATGCCAACGGCAACGATGTGCTGACCGCCGACATGACGGAAGACCAGCACAAGGCTATGGCCGAGTACTACAAGTTCATCGTTCAGCAGTACCTGAAGATTATTCCTACGGCTCAGCAGTACGGCATCACCCAGTGGTGCATCCAGGATTCTCCTACCGGTTCCGGTTGGAGAGGCGGCTGCCCTGTCGGCTTGTGGGACAGCGACTACAATCGTAAACACACCTACGCCGGCTTTGCCGAAGGCTTGAAGGGTGAATGATTGTAGCACCGAAGGGTTGTTTCGACAGCCCCCTTGCATAGATTCGCTATGTGAATAATTGGTATATTAGTTTTGAGGCGGCGAGGACTCTAGTGGTTCCCGCCGCCTTTTTGCGCTATCCGAAGAAATTACTACCTTTGTCGCTCGTAATGGTAAAGAGCTGAAACGATGAGACAAGTGTTGACTTTCCTGAAGGTGTTTGTGGCGTGGACGCTGCTGGGTGCACTGAGCAAAGTGTTCTTCCTCGGTGTGCACCATAGTTTGATAACCGACTTGAGTCTGGGCGACTATCTGTCTGTGACGGGCCATGGTCTGCGGCTCGACCTCGCCATAGCAGGCTACTTCAGTGCGCTGCCCGCCCTGATGCTCATCGCTTCCGTCTGGTGCAGGCACAAAGCCGTGCAGGTGGTTTGGCGCGTGTGGTTTGCCATAGCCTCCCTGCTGGCGGCTATCGTCTTCGTGGCCAACATCGCTCTCTATGGTTATTGGGGCTTCCCGCTGGACGATACGCCTTTGCTCTACCTGCGCACTTCCCCTGCCGATGCCCTCGCCAGCGTCAGCACTTGGCAACTGCTGGGCTTCTTCGCTCTCATCCTCATTTTGGCCGGCGGCTTCTATCTCTTGTTCGACAAGATAGGCAAAACCGTCTTTGTCGCTAAGCGAAACGCTGCCGCTCCGGTCTCGGTATCTCAGATTTCAGTAAAGAAAAAATGCGCCTGCACGGGACTCATGCTGCTGCTCATCGCTGCGCTGTTCATCCCCATCCGTGGCGGTTTCGCTACGGGAGTCAACCATACGGGTTCGGTCTATTATTCCCCCAACCTGCGACTCAACCATGCGGCTGTCAACCCCCTGTTCAGCCTCTTCGAGTCGATGGCCCATCACGAGGAGATAGGTTCCCGCTATCGGTTTATGGCCGACGATGAGGCACAGCGGCTGTTTGGCGCGATGAGTTGCACGGCGCTCCGTCCTGACGCGGAGAAACACGACTACGACGTGATACTGATCTGTCTGGAGAGTTTCTCCAAGGCGGTGATGGAGGAGGGCGGACGTGTGAAAGGTGTGGTGCCCAACCTGGAGAGCTACACCCGCGAGGGACTCTACTTCACCAACTTCTATGCCAACAGCTTCCGCACCGACCGGGCGTTGGTGTCTGTGCTCGGTGGCTTGCCCGCGCAACCCACCCTCAGCGTGATGGACCAGCCGCGCATCAGCAACACGCTTCCCTCGTTGGCCGGCGCGCTGCGCAAGCAAGGCTACGACACCCACTTCTATTATGGCGGCGACGCGGACTTCAGCAATATGCGTTCCTACATCATGGGCTCGGGATATAACCAAGTGACGGACCAATACCGGTTCGCCAGCAAAGATGTATTCGGCAAGTGGGGCGTGGCGGACGGACCGCTCTACGACCGCGTGCTGGAGGAGCTGAAGACCGGGAGCTCCCCGTCGGCTGTATCCAACGACATCGGCTCGTCAGACAAACCCGGAGACGGAACTGACGAATCCGCCACACAGAGAAAACCTTTCTTCAAAGCCATCCTCTCCGGCAGCAGCCACGAACCCTTCGATGTGCCCGACTACCGGCAGTTGGATGACCCCATACTGAATGCCTTCTCCTATGCCGACCACTGCCTGGGACGTTTCATCGACCAACTGCGGCTGCTCCCTTGTTGGGACAACACCCTCGTGGTGATCGTTCCCGACCACCTCGGCGCCTATCCCCGTCAGCTGGACAATATGCAGGAGTGGCGCTACCAGATTCCGCTCGTCATGATGGGCGGTGCGGTGAAGCAGGCGCGGCAAGTGACGGCCTACGGCTCGCAGATGGACATCTGTGCCACCGTGTTGGGCATGCTGGGCATCGACCATAGCGAGTTCCGTTACTCCAAGGACCTGCTCGACCCCGATGCCCCCCATTTCGCCTTCTTCTCCACACCCGATGCCATGGGCATGGCCACCGAAGGCAACTTCGTCTACTACGACAACATCGCCGACTCGCCAACCGTCATGCAAGGCACGGATGCCGACAGCCTTATCCTGCGGTCCAAAGCCTTCTTGCAGGAACTCTATACCGACCTGGGCCGACGCAACGGCGATAAAACGGACAGTGACCGATGAACGGACTTAGGCAGCCGATGAGGCGGAATGGAGACCAAGTCGGTGAAGCGGACAGGAATTGACCCGATGAAACGGGACTTCGTTATTCAGCGGACCTCAGGGGTGACTGTCCCAAACATTCAAGATCATGGTTGCCTGAAGGGGATAAAAAAGTACGGGGTGATGATTTGAAAGAGACGAATCGGCCTGATTAGGCCGTGTGCCGAAGAGGACTGGAGGCGGAACTAAGTAAATTGGATTGATTGGAGAAAAATAAGATGAACGAAGAAATTCGACCATTGTATAATGAGTTCAACGCGTTCCTTAGGCAACGCTTCGACTATAAGGTTCAGAAAATATCGTTGAACGCGGGTTTCTCCTGCCCCAACCGCGACGGCACGGTAGGGTGGGGCGGTTGCACCTATTGCAACAACCAGACCTTCAACCCCGCCTATTGCGACACCGGCAAGAGCATCACCCGCCAGCTGGAGGAGGGAAAGCAGTTCTTCGCACACAAATATCCGCAGATGAAGTACCTGGCCTACTTCCAGGCCTACAGCAACACCTATGCCGGCATCGACGACTTGAAGCGCAAGTACGAGGAGGCTCTGTCGGTCGATGGGGTAGTGGGATTGGTTGTCGGCACCCGTCCCGACTGCGTCCCCGACGCCCTGCTCGACTATTTCGAGTCGCTCAACTGCCAAGTCTTCCTCATGATAGAGTACGGCATCGAGAGCACCGACAACTGGACCTTGCAACGCATCAACCGCGGCCATACCTTCGAGGTAGCCGCTGATGCTGTCCGTCGCACCGCTGAGCGGGGCATCATCACCGGAGGCCACGTCATCCTGGGACTGCCTGGCGAGGAGCCCGACGCACTGATGGCCCAAGCCGGACAAATCTCCCGTCTGCCGCTCACCACCCTCAAACTACACCAGCTGCAGCTCATCCGCGGCACCCGCATGGCTCATGAGTTTGCCTCTCATCCCGAGCAGTTCCACCTCTACACTGCCGAGGAGTATGCCGATCTGGTCATCCGCTACCTCGAACACCTCCGTCCCGACCTGGTGATAGACCGCTTCCTCTCCCAGTCCCCCAAGGAACTCCTCATCGCCCCCGACTGGGGCCTGAAGAACTACGAGTTCACCAATATGCTGAAGAACCGCATGAAGTCCCTGTGTACATACCAAGGGAAATACTGTCAGAACTAGACTATTACGTTGCACAATACCCCTTTCATAGAGTGTTTGACAACTGCCATCCACGTGTACGGCAATTGCCATCCACGTGTACGGCAATTGTCATCCATCTGTTTGGCAATTGCCAAATACCCCACGACCCCGTATTCTTGCATCGTTAAACGGGTGTTCTTGCATCGTTTACAAGGGGATTTTTCATCTGGTAAATCGGACTTTATAGAATTTGGAAACGCTATGCAAAGCATTGACAGCAAAATATTTGGAACGATAAATAGGGAAAGACACAGCTCTATACTGTTTGCAAGCGATTTTGTGGATATGGAGAGGACTCCCCAACGAGGAACCGTATTGAATAGATTTTTCGACGATAATCTCTTCGTTCTCGAAAATGATGGATTCTATCAAAGCGATGTCGTGCTTCTTAAATCCATGGTTGTACGACTGCTCTATTGGGGACACATTGTACTTTGCTTCATTCCCGTCCTTTAGTACATGGACTTGAATAGGCACGTGGCCGTTGGAATGGAACATGAATCTATATCCAAGGAATATGAATATTGTCGGCATCGTTTTTATTGATTAATTCCAGTTGCGAAGTTGCTGAATATTCCCGAAGATTCAGTTTATCGTAAGCACCCATGCTCCATTGGTGATGTCGTCAGTGGAGACGAACGACGAGAACGTGGTCTACAAGTTGATATTCAAGGACGGAGTGTATAGTCATACGGAGCTGAACACGTATGGACTGGATGCCTCTACCATTATGGATGTCTACATGGATCAGGTTCCTCGCGATTTAACCGTAGATAGAGAACTCAAGGCTATATCGCAGTTGATTGATGCCGAGAAATATCCCGAAGCAAGAGTGGCATTGAACAAAATGATAGAACGCTCGGGAAGCGATGCCAATCCCGAACTGTCAAAACAGGAAGCTACATTGTCATTCTTTGAGGACTGATTATGATAAAGATTACAAAACGCAAAGAACCCAAAGAATGGACAGAGTATAGGAATACTCCTGGAGTGGACTATCAATCAATCCCTGAACTGGTCGATTCCCTGTTGCAGGAGCAAGACTATATTTGCGCCTATTGCATGCGTCGGATTCCCTGTAAGGACAAACTCAACATGACGGAATCCACTAACGAGGATCATCGTATTGAACATATCTTGAGTCGGGAGAAACATTCCGACCAAAACTTTCTTATGATAACATGGTCATTTGCTGTCCTGGTCACATTGGTGATGAGCCACACTGTGATCGTCTGAAAGGCAGTCGGGATGTTTCCTTCGATCTGTTTGACGAGAATTTTATAGCAACGTTGTCCTATAAGTCCGATGGAGAGATTGTCTCCTCCAACAAACAGTATAACGTGGAAATTAACGGGGTGCTGAACCTGAACACTCCTCTGCTCAAGGCCAACAGAAAGGAAAGTTGGGATGTGGTGACGAAAGAACTCGTTGCCCTGAAGGGGAATCAGCCCTGGAATAAGTCCATGCTCTCCCAATATCTTAATAAGTATACTTCCATGCGTAGCAAGAATGGGAAACTGCAGTACATTCCCTATTGCGGTATTGTGGTGTACAATCTTCAAAAGAAACTCAAACAAATGTCATAGACTTCAACTGATTGATAATAGAATTGATTGTTTCCTTGGAGATGAAGAAATGCGTACCTTTGTAGCATCTGAGTCTAATAGTTGAAAACATGAATGAATTATGCAATACCCACTCATATTTGAATATAAAGCGGCGATACTGAGCGCCGAGGAAAACTTCGATAAGCTGTCCAACCTTCGTCCGGTGCTGGACGACCGGGGTGACCCCGTCATGAGCAGCGGAAACTTTGCCGTTGTCTTCAAGATGACGAACGGGATGAAGAACTATGCTATCAAGTGCTTCATCAAAGGAGAAGTAGGGCCTGAGTCAATGGGGTAATGGGCTTCTCGAGTCATAAATGAGAAGTGAAAGCATGGAATAAAATCGGTAAATCCGTATTGGTGGTTCAATAAATCGTGGTATCTTTGCAAATAAACAAAGTAAAGGATTAGAATATGGCATTACCTATAGCGTCTATACCGGTTTTGACTGGCGAAGTGGCCGAGCGCTTTGAAACACAGGCGGAAGCCAATTATCAGAAGTACCTCCATCGTACTCCTGAAGAGGAAAAGATTGTGCGTGAGAGATACGAGCAAGGTATGGCTATTGTTCGCAAGGTCCTCAAAAACTCAACGATACGAAGAGAATGAGTTTCCTGTATGATGAGTGCATCCTTAGCGTGTTGAACGAAGCACAGGACATGGCGGGCTTTGCCTGTGGCGATAAAGACCTTGATGAATTCTTTACCAGTGACTGCTTTGCATATGCTAGGCAATTGCTCGGAAAGACCTATTGCTATAGACTGAAGTCCAACCCAAAGAAGATAGTCTGTGCTTTTACGCTTGCCAATGCAGGCATACGGGTGAGTGATTTGCCAAATGCACGAAAGAAAAAGATAGAGGCCAACATACCTCATGTGAAGGCTTTGAAGGATTATCCGGCGGTATTGGTTGCACGATTGGGTGTGTCGACGGAATTCCGGTCAAGACATGTCGGAAGTGATACTCTTCAATACATTCGGTTTTGGTTTCTCGACCCTTACAACAAGACTGGTTGCCGTTATGTACTGGTTGATGCATACAACAATCCCTCGACTCTCTCATTCTATGAATCAAATGGTTTTGTTACTGTGTTCAGTACTGAGATTCAGGAGAAGTCCTATCGTCATTTGGGTGCAGATGTCACTCTTAATACTCGTCTTATGTATTATGATCTAATGTGTGATGTGATGCAGTAACTACCCTTCACGTTGGTAAAGGAAAGTGGATAATTATTCATCATTTATAGGAAGTTATTCCTATTAGTTATTCTCGGTGGCGTTTTTATGGATTTGATTGTTTATTTGGTATGGAGGAAATGCGTACCTTTGTAGCATCTGAGTCTAATAGTTGAAAACATGAATGAATTATGCAATACCCACTCATATTTGAATATAAAGCGGCGATACTGAGCGCCGAGGAAAACTTCGATAAGCTGTCCAACCTTCGTCCGGTGCTGGACGACCGGGGTGACCCCGTCATGAGCAGCGGAAACTTTGCCGTTGTCTTCAAGATGACGAACGGGATGAAGAACTATGCTGTAATCTAATGAATAATAGTGCGTATATATGTATATCGTGGCATATACAGACTAAATAGAGTACTGGAACTCTCTATACCCAATGAATTCTAACATATTCTAATTAATTGCGATTGCTTGAAAACGTATATTTTTTATGATATCTTACTCTTGAAAGAGAAAAAATCTTGTTTGAAAGTAAAAAAACAATTTTATTTTTGCAAGTTAATAAAAATCTTCTTTTCTTTGTTGACATTAAGTGCTTTTATCCAAGAAGAGCACTAATGTACATAGTTAACGAAGAGCGTTTGACATATTATCCTACGTTGGAATCTGGACAATTTCACAAGTCAAGGATAATAGGCAAGAACGCTCACGTCAATGTTGTATATCCACTCTGTGATGTGGTAAATATATCAATTGGCGTGGGCTATTGTTTATTACTTGACTTTGGCTGTCCAGAGCCTCAACGTAGTAATATTCAATAGCACCCACGCTTTTTTTTGTTGTTGTCGGTCTTATGGGTATGCAAGCCGAAGAAACGTATGTGTTATGTGCAATAGATTGATGCTTACTTTAATGCTTCTCTTCAATTTATTTATAGTTGATGCTCAGAAGATTACCTACACCATTGATGACGTGCTGTCTTTTCAGCTCTCGGATGGAATGAGACAAAAATACAAGTATGGAACGTTTAGTAGAGATAAATGTGCTATCCCATTGAGCGCGTTGATTAAGGATAATATTGTGTTTATGCCTTATGATATTTCAACGTACTCAAGAATATTGATTTACTATTCTAAGACAAGTATCTTGAATCAAGAGATATTAGAAAAGGTAGGCCCTGTGGAAATCGATTATATGGAGCCATCCTATCATGACGAAATCGTCCAACGTTATGGTAATTCAGCGGATTTTATATGGTATCCATTGTCGGTGAAAAAAGTTGGTAACTCTTATGCAATCGTTCGAAAGTTTCAAAGACCTGCTGCAATTTTGGGAACATCTCCAGTGCTGGTTATCGATATGCAGTTTTATTTCAAATCGTGTGCTTTTAATATCATAGTAAGCTATAGGACAAAAGAGAAAGAACTTTGGGAACTTCAAATGCAATCATTTATTAACAGTTTAAATTTTAAATTATGAAAAAGGTTTTGTATGTGATTATTATGGCGATTATTGCATTGTCTGCACTTATCGTTTGTAGTTCGGCTTGTGTCTTTATCTTTGGTGGAGGTATAGGTCTTTTTGTTAATGCGTTAATCGCATTCTTAGTATATAGTCTTACTAAAGATGTTGTTCATGATAAACTCTTTGGAAAGAACAAAAGAGGGTAACTAAGTATCCTTGTTTTCGAATCATTTAGACAAAGAGGAACTATTCTTGATATTCCCCAAAAGGGGAAATATCTTTAAAAGTGTTGATGAATTTTGAATGATAATAAATGCTTGCATAATTATGGGTAAAAAATCTGAAAGTTTAAGTTTTATAACAACTTTGATATTTGTTGTATTTATAATAAATCATGTCTTCAATATATTAAATCAGGTTCAAAAGTTGCAATACATGGGAATGCTGACTGAGTATGACGGAGCTGTTAGAGGTTCATCATACCAGTTGAGCTGCTATTACAATATTATGGTGAGCTTGGTGGTTATTGCTTTGCTGTATTTCGTTTCGTGTAAGAAAAAATGGGCGGTATGGACTTTTTTCGCATTTCAGTTAATTAACCCTGTCGTTATTTGTACAATCATGGGAACTTATAGTGATTTGGGCGTTCATCTGTTCGTATCAATAGTGATTTGTGTATTATTCTGTCTTTTGTTGCTTATACGCAACAATGGTAAAAGCGGTTGGAAGTTAATATTCCGCTCTAATAATTCGGAAGAAAACAATGATTGATTCTTGCGGCTAAAAGATTAGTGATGTTCGATTACTTCCACCTTCATCAACCGGCTTGTGCTCTCCTGCACTTTGAATCGGTCGTCGGGGCGTTCGCCAACTAGCCATAGGATGCGGTCGGCGGTGCAGAGGACCCATTGATGCTCTTTCTGCAGGAGCGAGAATTTGCGGTCGGTCAGGTAGTCGCTCACGTTCTTCTGGCCCTTCATGCCAAAGGGGATGAACTTGTCACCATGCCGCCAACGACGGAGGGTGAGGGGAAACTGCACCTTGTCGACATCGAGGCAGACGCAGCTCTTGCTGCGGGGGATGACGAAGCCTTCGGGACGTGGCAAAAGACTAATGCGCAGTTGCTTGTTTCCGTCGAACGGAATCTCGAACGCTCTACCGTTCGTTGAATACTTGTTTCTGTCCAACGAAGACATTACACTGTCTTCGTTGAGTGTAGGCTTGCCCCTGTCTAACCCTTTCCGTCCGTTTGCCTTAGGCGCTCCTTCATCATAGTGGACCGTTCCGTCTTCTTCGATGGTTATCACCTCAGCGGGAGAGGTGTTGAGGCTACCATCGGAGGTTGTTGCTAATGGTGTGACCAATAGTCGGTGGCGGTCCTTCACTGCACGCCAGGTGGGGGAGAGGAAGGTACGGCCGGAGATGTCCGTTTGCAGCTGGGCGAAGATGGTACTCACTTGGGCGGAGTTGAAGCCGCAGGGGTGAAGCAGCTCGAACAGCAGACTCTCGGGCATGGGCTCACGGAGCAGAGCAGTGGAATCTACAGTGAAGGATGTTCCTTCGGCTTCGGGCAGGGGAGCGGTGACGCGCGACTTCCCTTCGTCAATGAGTCGGGTGTAGACATCGGCCAACTCGGAGAGGCGATCGGCGGTGGCTACGATGCTCTGTTGCACAGAGGGGTTGATGGTCTGCATCAAGGGGAGGAGCTTCAGACGAATCTTGTTTCGCGTGAAATCGTCCTGCAGGTTGGTGCTGTCGGTGACGTACGGTTGGCCCAGACCTTCGAGGTACGCGAGAATCTCCTGGCGGGTGATGCACAGCAGCGGGCGCACTATCAGTCCGTTCTTGGGACGGATGCCCCGCAGGCCGTTGATGCCGGTGCCGCGCATCAGGTTCAGCAGAAATGTCTCGGCACTGTCGTTCAGATGATGAGCCACGGCAACGGCTATAATACCCTCTTCGTCGGCCACTTTGCGGAAATAGTCGTAGCGCAGGTCGCGTGCGGCCATCTCTATAGAGATGTGGTGAGCGGCTGCATACTCCGTCGTGTCGAAGTTCACCACTCGCAATGGAACATTAAGCCGCTCGCACAGTGAACGGACAAACCGCTCGTCGCGCATCGACTCTTCGCCCCGCAAGTGAAAATTGCAATGCACTGCCTCTGATGCATAACCCAACTGCTGGAGCACGTGAAGCAAAGCCACCGAGTCGGCTCCTCCGCTCAAGGCGACTATCACTCGCTGACCCTCGTCGAGCAGGCGATGCGCGCTGATGTATGTCTTGATTTTCCGTAGAAACATATCCTATATATAATAAGGTATAGTAAGCCGAAAGTCCCGGCCTCTCCAATTCGAAGGCAAACTTACATAAATTCGGCCGAATATCGGGACTGTGATGGAAAGAATCGTACGATGGATGGCAAGGAGTCGGGATGAAGCCGTTAGCCAAGCAATGATACATGCGCTCTGGTAGCTGTTGTCTATTTTAATTGAATCTAAATAATTTGCATGCATGCGTACAATGGTCTATCTTTGCAAGCGAGAATAAACAAAAAGAAGAACATATGCGTCTGTCAGAACTGAAAACCGGCGAGAAGGGAGTGATAACCAAAGTGTTGGGACACGGTGGCTTCCGTAAGCGTATTGTGGAAATGGGCTTCATCAAGGGCAAGACAGTGGAGGTGGTACTGAACGCTCCGCTACGAGACCCTATCAAATACCGTATCTTGGGTTACGAGGTATCCCTTCGGGCACAAGAGGCGGCGCTGATAGAGGTGGTGAGCGAGGAAGAGGCAAAAGCCAATAAGGCAGAACAGACTCGGGTGGAAGGCATTGCCGAAGAGGTACCCGCCAGCGACTTGACGGCCATCGCCCAAGGACGATCCAACACCATCAACGTAGCGCTGGTGGGCAATCCCAACTGCGGAAAGACTTCGCTCTTCAACATTGCGTCCGGCGCCCACGAACGGGTGGGCAACTACAGCGGCGTGACGGTGGACGCTAAAGAAGGTACATTCAGGTATAAGAACTACACTATCCAGCTCATCGATCTGCCGGGAACCTATTCACTGTCCGCCTATTCGCCCGAGGAGATTTATGTGCGCCAGTACATCATCGACAAGACTCCGGACGTCATTATCAACGTGGTGGACTCGTCCAACTTGGAGCGAAACCTCTACCTTACTACGCAACTGATAGATATGGATATACGTATGGTGGTGGCGCTCAATATGTACGACGAACTGGAGGAGAGCGGCAGCAAGCTCGACTACCTGAGCTTGAGCGAACTGCTTGGCGTGCCGATGGTGCCGACCGTATGCCGCAAGCAGATGGGCATCGGGCAACTGTTCGACCAAGTCATCAACGTCTACGAGAACACCGATGCCATCAACTCGTACCTCGCCCTGCAGATGCAGCCTATCAAACAACAAATCATTGAGCACGTGCACCGGCACGAGAAGTTCTTCAGTCCCTTCCGCAACGAGAAGCAGGAGCGGGTGGACCGTCACATCGAAAAGGACGAGACGGCCATGAAGCAGGAACTGAAGGAGAAGTTGCAACGACGCATGAACACACCGACCATCCGCCACATACATATCAACCACGGACAGGAACTGGAGGCCGCTATCAAGCAAGTGCAGACGGAAATCTGCAAGAATGAGTCCATCCGCGCCCGCTACTCCACCCGTTTCCTTGCCATCAAGTTACTGGAGAACGATAAGGAGTTTGAGAAGATGGTGTTGCAACTGCCCAATGGAAAAGAGGTACTGGAGGTGCGCAACCGGGAGTCGGAGCGCATCCAGAGGCTGGTGAACGAGGATACCGAATCGGCCATCACCGATGCGAAATACGGATTTGTGGAGGGAGCCTTGAAGGAAACCTTCCAGAACAGCATGCGCAAGACCGGCAAGGTGACGCGCGTCATCGACTCGGTGGTGACCCATAAAGTGTGGGGCTTCCCGCTCTTCTTCCTGTTGCTCTACCTCATCTTCGACACCACCTTCGTGTGGGGAACTTACCCGCAGGATTGGTTGCAGGCCGGGGTCGACTGGTTGGGAGGGCTGCTGAACGATTGCATGGCCGACGGGTCGCTGAAGGATCTGCTGGTCGACGGTATAGTGGGTGGCGTGGGCAGCGTCATTGTCTTCCTGCCCAACATCCTCATCCTCTATTTCTTCATCTCCATTTTGGAGGACTCCGGCTATATGGCTCGGGCGGCCTTCATCATGGACAAGATTATGCACAAGATGGGGCTTCATGGCAAATCGTTCATCCCTCTGATTATGGGATTCGGTTGCAACGTGCCTGCCGTCATGGCTTCGCGCACCATCGAGAATCGTAAGAGCCGGCTCATTACGATGCTCATCAACCCGCTGATGTCGTGCAGCGCACGGTTACCTATCTATCTGGTAATCACCGCAGCGCTCTTCCCAAAGCATGCGGGCATGGTGCTCTTTGGACTCTATGCCGCCGGTATCGCATTGGCAGTCGTCATGGCACGTATCTTCAATAAGGTGTTGGTGCGGGGCGATGATACCCCGTTCGTGATGGAACTTCCTCCGTACCGCATGCCGACC
Organism: Bacteroidaceae bacterium; assembly: GCA_963643925.1. Classification (GTDB taxonomy): domain Bacteria; phylum Bacteroidota; class Bacteroidia; order Bacteroidales; family Bacteroidaceae; genus Phocaeicola_A. The sequence goes on along the minus strand of CAVINS010000039.1, from coordinate 1,290 downwards.
GCAAAGGCCATCTTCCGTCACACGTGGGAGAAGGGCAAACAGTACCTGAAGAAGATGGGCGGCATCATCATGATTGCTTCCATCATCATCTGGTTCCTGGGTTACTACCCTAACCATAGTGCCTACGACACCGTAGCCGAGCAACAGGAGAATTCCTACATCGGCAAGATTGGCAAGACCATAGAGCCGGTGCTCGCGCCACTGGGCTTCGACTGGAAGATGAGCGTGGGCCTTCTCTCTGGTGCCGGTGCCAAGGAGTTGGTGGTGAGTACCCTGGGCGTGCTCTATGCCGGTGAGGCTGCTGAGGACGAATCGTTCAGCTTGTCACAACATCTGCCCATTGCTCCGTTGGCGGGCTTGAGCTATATGCTGTTCGTGCTCATCTACTTCCCGTGCATTGCCACGCTGGCGGCCATCAAACAGGAGTCAGGTAAATGGAAATGGGCACTCTTCGCAGCCTGCTACACGACGGCCTTGGCTTGGACAGTTGCCTTTGTGGTCTACCAAGGCGGTAGGTTGCTGGGATTCTAAATGGACGTAAGAAAGGAGGGGCGTTATGCAAGATTTCATCGTTTACGTTATCGTGACACTCTGTGTGGTTTGGGTCGCGTCGCGGGTTTATCGCAGCGTCCGCCAGGTGAAAGAGGGCGACAATCCTTGCTCACATTGTGACTCAGTGTGCGATTTGAGGCGGATGTATGAGGAAAAACAACGTAAGTGCGGCAAATGGATGAAGAAAAATAGAAAAAGTTGCTGCGAATAGTTGCACGGTTCAAACATTTGCCTTACCTTTGCATCCGCAAACAATAAAACAAGGTACCTTGACCGAGTGGCTAGGTAACGGTCTGCAAAACCGCTTACAGCAGTTCGAATCTGCTAGGTACCTCCAATCAGATGTGGATTGGAAGTTTGGGTGAGTGGCTGAAACCAGCAGTTTGCTAAACTGCCGTACGAATTTATCGTACCGGGGGTTCGAATCCCCCAGCTTCCGCATATTAAATATAGTTGTTTTCGTTTAGAAAGTTTATGCTTGTGAAAGCGTAAACTTTTGTTCTTTTATGAGGGTGATTCCTTCCGCGCTTTGTCGATTTCATAATCTTTTCCCGAATAAGCTAAGTTGTGTTTGCTGGATTGTCCGAGCCTCCTCATGTAGATTGGCTGGCGTCTAAGCTGGGGTATACGAAAAAAAGAGAATGTGGCATTCACATTCTCTTTGTGTAGAGCGGAAGACGGGGCTCAAACCCGCGACCCTCAGCTTGGAAGGCTAATGCTCTATCAACTGAGCTACTT
>CAVINS010000038.1:0-35895 GCA_963643925.1 Bacteroidaceae bacterium | reverse complement strand
GGCCAAATGGGTCATTTGATAGGTCCGTCGGGAATTGGCAAGGCACAGCTCACCCGCCTCATCGAAGCGGTCATGCGAAAGGTCCGGGAGCACGACGCACTGGGGTTCCAGATATTAGAGGGCTGCCAGCTACAGGTGAAGACCAGGGGTGCGAACAAGGAGAAGCCCGAGAAACCCGGCGTTGAGGGCAAGCATAACGTTCTCCTCCACACCCGGCGCGGCACGCGCCCTCTGTAAGAAGGATTTAACCAATGACTTTTTAGGAAACTGAAAGTCAAAGAGACCTCTTTGAAGGCGAAAAGACCAGGAGACAAAATTGTTGAAGGTTTTATTGGAAGACTAAGGAACGGAATTCCTTTAGAAGAGGTCGCCGTGCGTCCCTGTGTTGGTCATGACGAGGACCAGGTCGTCATCGTGCTGTTCCCAAATCAGCAACCAATCGGGCATAAGATGACATTCCCATAGTCCGGAGTATTGGCCAGAAAGTTTATGGGACATATATTCCGCAGGAAGATTCCCATTCTCTTCGAGAAGGCGGAGCGCTTCCTTCAGTTTATCCATAGGCAACCCCGCTTGACGCAGCGTTTCACGTCTTTCTCGAAACGTCGGGTTACTATGATTCAGTACGTCATATTCCCAATTTTGCAAAGAGTTCGTCGACGTTCTTGTATTCCGTCACTCTCCCATGTCTCACATCGTCCAAAGCCACCTCGAGTCCAGTGCGCTTCTTCCGCTTGGGAAGGATGGTGACGCCGTTCATGGACCGGAGCACTTTCTTGAGCCCGCTCATCACTTTGGGGCCCTCTACTTGTATGGTTAAAGTTTCCATAGTTTACAGCGCGTTAGTATATCCACGCGCAAAGGTAAAAGAAAGTTTTAATAAGCGAAACGCGACCCGGAAAAACTTTCGAGAGACCGAAAATACATTCAGCCTTCAACCCTCAGCATCCTACGCCAATCTACACTTACCAACGCTATTCCACGACCGTCCGTTTCCGCCGCCGTACCTTTGCATCGTAAACCTCAAGGGACAGCGCCTAACCGGCAAGGTTTGCACACTCCGAGCAGGAAACCGGATTTCTCTGACCGAGAAATAACCGTTCCATACGATAGCTTCTTTGGAGGCAAAGTTAGGGATTTTGCATCAAATCTGTGCAGAATTTTGCGAAAACTGCACAAAGTTCGTGCAATCCCGGCGGTCCGAAGCAGAGGAATGGGTGCGATTCGCCCCTATAGGGGATGCCCCTCGAAGGCCAAATATGTTAGATAAATGAAACCTATCGCAGTTTTTCAGTGAGATAAGGTGGCATTATCCCACACCTTCGCACGGAAAACCATTATGGCAAAGTCAGCACGGAGGCGGCGTAGAGCGGGAGATTGGTCATCCAGTCCTGGTCCTTGTAGGGGAGCATGGAGAAACGAACGCCCTTCAGCTGGGGATTGCGGCCGATGAAAGTGCGGAGCGACTTCGACTTCACGTTCACATCGGACTTCACCTCGATGGGCACCACCCGCGAACCACACTGCGTGAGGAAGTCTATCTCAATGGTGGAGTTGTACACAGAGTGGTAGTAGAGGCTCAGCCCCTGCGCCTTCAGCTGGGTGAAGACGAAGAGTTCGGTGAAGGCTCCCTTGTATTCGGAGAAGACATCGTCGCCTATCAAGATGCGGTCGGAAGGAGTCTCCGTCATGGCGCCCATCAGCCCCACATCAAGCATAAAGAGTTTGAAGGCACTGATGTCCTCGTAGAACTTCAATGGGAGCGCGGGTTTGTTCACCCGGTTCACCTTATAAGCCAAGCCGGCATCGATGAGCCACTGGATGGCCAACTCGAAGTCAGCGGCCCGGGAGCTCTTCTTCACCGCTCCGTAGATGAATTTCTTGTTCTCCTTGGCCAGCTGGGCAGGTATGCTGTCCCACACCATGTGGATGCGTGGCACCTCGTTGTGGGGGGCGTGTTTGGAGAAGTCTCGCCGATAGTCGTCCAGTATCTGCCGCTGGATGGAGCGCACTTCCTGAAGGTCGCGTCGCTGCACGAATGACAGCACAGCTGCGGGCATACCTCCCACGAAATAGTATTGGCGCAGCAGACTGACGAATTCCGTGTGGAGAAGGTTGACAACCGGCCAGTTGGCACTGCGCAGCACTTCGCCGAGCCGCTCCTTGCCCTGTGCGTCGAGAAACTCGAGGAACGTCATCGGGTAGAGGCGCAGTTCCTCCACCTTGCCTACGGGATAGGAAATTCCGCCGTGGAGCGAGATGCCAAGCAACGACCCTGCCACGATGACGTGGATGTGGGGCGTGTCCTCGCAGAAGAACTTGAGCGCCTCTAGCGCTTGGGGACAATCCTGCACCTCATCTATCACCAACAGGGTGTCATCCGGCGTGATGTTCACACCACTTATGGCGGATAGGGCCATCAGCATGTCGGCAGCAGTGCCACCGGTGCGAAACACTTCAGCCGCCCGACGGTCGCGGTCGAGGCTGAAGAACGCCATTTTTTCATACTCCTGTTGACCGAAAAGCCGCAGGATATACGTTTTACCCACTTGCCTCGCGCCGTTGAGTATCAGCGGCTTTCGGCTTTCTTTCTGTTTCCAAACCAGCAATTGTTGATAGATATCCCTTATCATAGTCCACACTTTTTCTGACGAATAACTGCCGCAAAGATACACTTTTCCGGACGAATAATCACCTCTACCCTACACTTTTTCTGACGAATGTCGGTGCAGCGGCACACTTTTCCGGACGAATAGTTGTCCCAAGACTAAACTTTTACGGACTAGGTCAGTGTGGAGGAGACGATAATTTATAGGTGAACGCTGTGGCATTTCAGATAAAACCGATATCTTTGCCTTGCCAAAAAACTTGGAAGATGGTGATATGAATGCAACCCCGAAGAACAATGGATAAAGACGAGGAACTTTTCGCGGGCATCAACCGGAGAGACATCTCCGCCTTCAAGGTCTTGTACGACGAATACTACAAGGCACTGGTCCTCTATGCGGTGAACTTTGTGGGCCGCACCAATGTGGCGGAGGACATCGTGCAGGAACTGTTCGTGACGATTTGGGAAAAGCAGCTCATGTTCCTCTCGTTCACCTCGTTCCGCGTCTATCTCTACAACGCCGTACGCAACGCCGCGCTCGACTACCTGAAGCACCAGGACGTGGAGGCAAAATACATTGAATACCTGAGCGAGTCGTTCCGGGAGATTGACGACAGCGACGAGCTGATGGAGGAAGAGGTGCGCCGGCTGCTGTATAAGGAGATTGACCGACTGGCGCCACAGATGCGAAAAATCTTCCTCATGTATATGGAAGGCAAGAAGAACGAGGAGATAGCCCGAACACTGAACGTCTCCACCGAGACGATAAAGACCCAACGGAAGCGGGCATTGAAGTTGCTGAAATCCCGCCTGGGTTCGCTCTATTTTGTGTGTATCGGGATGCATCTGATCCCATAGCCACCCCTACGAATGGATGCGATATTGAAAATCTCCCAACCATTTTCCGCAAAATACCTGCCTCCTTTGTCCCCTTTTTGCTTTTTATAGTCGTCTTTGGTATATATTTGTTTTCTTGGAAAGGCAGATTATGCAACCAATGAATGAGAAAAACATAGAACGTTTGATAGCGAAGAGCCTGCTGACGGAGTTGTCCGACGAGGAGCGACAGTGCTTGGACGGCTGGCGGCAAGAGTCGCCCGACCACGAGCGGTTGTATGCGAGGATTCGCCAGGGAGAGTTTTTCCCAGGACAGTATAAGCGTTATGCCGAGGTGGATTCGCAAGAGGCGTGGGGACGTTTCAAAAGCCGTGTGGGTGCCTCACGTCCGATGAAGAGAATCTGGCGCTACGCCGCGGCCGTAGCATTGCCGCTGCTGATGCTGGGCGGATGGGCTTATTATTATATAGGTCAAGAGGCCCAATCGCCGGATGCGCTTCCACAGTTCGATGCCAGCTTCTCGGAAGCCACGCTGGTGTCTGACGGCGGAGAACAAACGCTGGCCCAGCTGGACTCCCTGCAGCAAATCCCCGTCGGCAAGGGACACGCCACGCTGGTGCGCAAGGGCGAGCTGTCGCTGCTGGAGCAGAGCAAGCAGGTGGCAGACCGCGACACGGTGGCTCCGGACAACACCCTGCAGACGGAAGCCGGCAAAGAGTACCGCATCACCTTGGCGGATGGAACCAAGGTGCACCTGAACTACAACACACAGCTGAAATTTCCGGTCGTGTTCGGACGTAAGGCGCGTGTGGTGTATCTGAAAGGAGAGGCCTACTTTGAGGTGGCACACGATGCAGAGCGTCCCTTCTACGTGGTTACGGAGAATATAAAGATCAAGCAGTATGGCACGGCCTTCAACGTGAACGCCTATTCGAGCCAACACACTTCGGTGGTGTTGGTACACGGGAGCATAAGCCTTCTGTTGGATGAGGAAGGGCCGGAGATACTGATGAAACCCCATCAGCGCGCCATCATCGGAAAAGACGGCAAACAGGTGCAGCTGGAGGAAGTGAACATAGAGAAGTACACAGCCTGGAACGACGGCTACTTCTTCTTCGAGGATGAAACACTGGAGAACATCATGGAGACGCTCTCCAATTGGTACAACGTGAAGGTGGTCTATGAGTCGCCCCAGATAAAGCGGCTTCGCTTCACAGGCGCCTTGGACCGTTACGGCAAAATCAATCCGACCCTGCGGGCAATCGGCCGCACGGTGGATGTGCAAATCAAGATAATAGGACGGACAATCGTTTTTTCTAATTAGAATAATCAATAGAGAGAATCGAAATGAAAAAGCACACATCCTCATTGAACGACATTCAGGAATTGCCCGACTTGAAGGACAGTCGGCGCAACGATGAAACAAGGATATTGAGAAACAAACAATTAAAATTATACTATTAACTAATGTGATTACTTATGAAAGAGAAAAGAATTATTTGTCTCTTCCTGTGTTGCTGGTTGCTATTGCCTGGCCTACTGTTGGCCCAGGGGTCGAGAACCGTGACATTGGATTTGAAAAATGTTCCTGTCAGAACTTTCTTCGATGAAATCCGAAAACAGACAGGACTGAGTTTCGTGTACAACACCGACCAGACGGGAGAGATGGGACTGGTTTCCATCACGGCAAAGGGAAATTCCGTTGACGAGGTGCTGAGTAAGGTCTTTGCAAACACCGATTTCACCTATCGGCTGGAAGACAAGATTGTGACCATCACGAAACAGAGCGGGAACAAAGGTACCAGAACATTGACCGGCACCGTAGTGGATGACGAAGGTTTGCCCTTGCCCGGCGTGACAATCTTCATCAAGGGAACCTCGGCACATGCGATTACCGATGTCGATGGTCACTACTCGTTGCAACTGCCCGCGACGGCTTGCGAGATTACCTATTCATACGTCGGCATGAAGCAAGAGGTGCTTCAGGTCAGAGCCGGAAAGGGCAACGAGAAGCGTACCGTAACCTTGCACTCCGACACTGAGATTGAAGAGGTGGTGGTGACAGGTATCGTGACGAAGAACAAAAACTCGTTCACCGGTTCGGCCACTACGGTGACAGGTGAGGAACTGCGACAGATTGGTCTGCAGAACCCTATAGCCAGCTTGAGTGCCCTGGACCCTGCCTTCAATGTGCTGGACAACGACCTCTACGGATCAGACCCGAACCACCTGCCGGACATCAACATCCGCGGCAAGTCCAGTGTCATCGGTCTGCGGGATGAAGCGGTGAACGATCCCAACCAGCCCCTGTTCATTGTCGATGGATTTGAGTCGACGCTGGAGACGGTCTACAACCTGGACCTGAACCGCATTGAGTCCATGACCATACTGAAGGATGCCGCTTCCACGGCCATCTATGGTTCGAAAGCCGCCAATGGCGTGGTGGTAGTGGAGACGGTGAAACCGAAAGCCGGAAAGCTTCGCCTCAACTACAATGGTTCGGTGGCCATCTCAAAACCCGACCTCTCCTCGTACAACCTGATGAACTCCTCTGAAAAGCTGGAGTTCGAACGTTTGGCTGGCAGATATACAGTGAGCGACGGCAACTGGTCGGTGGACAATGAAATCCTCTACAGCGACATCTACAACAAGAGAAAGGCGGAAATAGCCAGTGGTGTGGACACCTATTGGCTGAGCGAGCCTTTGCGCACAGGAGTGAACCAGAAGCACCAACTCTATGCCGAGGGTGGCCAGGGCGGATTCCTGTTCGGCATAGGTGTAGGCTACAACGGAACGGACGGTGTGATGAAGAAATCGGACCGCGACTCCTATAGCGGCAACCTGGACATCATCTACCGCGTGAACAAACTTCAGTTTACCAATAAGTTCAGCGCCACCTACACCGACACGAGCGACCCGATTGTAGCATTCTCCACTTACGCAAGTGCCAACCCCTACTACAAGAAGGTGGACGAGAACGGAGAGGTGACACCTTGGTTGCAGAACGATGAGTTCGCAAAAGCCGCCAATCCCAGCTACAACGCTTCGCTGAACAGCCGCAACGAGAAATCGACCCTGTTGCTCTCCAATTACTTCATTGCGGAGTACACACCCCTGGAGACACTGAAGTTGCGCGCCCGTTTTGGCTTGACACATTCGGATGCCGATGGCGAGAACTTCATCTCTCCGCTCGACACACGCTACACGGACACCGACGCTACGAAGAAGGGTTCCTTCACCTCTTCCAATGCCAAGTCCACACAATATGACGGTGAACTGACGGCCACATACGCCGAGGTGATAGGGAAACACCGCTTCACCTTTGCGCTGGACGGCAAACTGTCGGAATATCGCCAACTGAGCCAGGGCTACCGGGTGGTAGGTTTCCCCGAGGGTGACTACACCTACCCTTCCTTTGCCAACGGCTTCCCCGAAGGCTCTACGGCCTCTTATACCGAATCGGTGTCGCGCAACGTGAGCTTCTTGGGCACACTGAACTATGCGTATGACAATCGCTATCTGCTGGATGTGAACTACACCACAAACGGATCTTCAGTGTTCGGTTCCACCAAGCGCTTCAAGAACACATGGTCTGTAGGCTTGGGCTGGAACATCATGAACGAACGGTTCTTCAAGGAGAACATCCACGGCGTGTCGATGTTGAAACTGCGCGCTTCTATCGGTAACCCCGGAAACACCAGCTTCGACTCGGCCATGTCGCTGACAACATACCGTTTCCTCTACGACAGCTTCAACTATTTCGGAAACAGCACCATCCTGAGTGTGCTGGGAAACAGAGACCTGAAATGGCAGACCACACTCGACAAGAACATCGGATTCGACTTGACGATGCTCAACGACAGGCTTACCATCGACTTCAACTACTACGACAAGCGCACCGACCCGTTGCTGATAAGCGTCTACACGGTTCCATCCTCAGGCGTATCGTCGTGGTACACCAACCTGGGCCTGCAGCGCTCCAAGGGTGTGCTGGCTACCGTGTCCTACTACATACTCCGCTCACTGAAGGACCGCCTCACTTGGAGTGTACGCGGAACCTTGCGCCACGAGAGCTCGGAACTGGACAACATCGACGGACACATGGACGACTTGAACAATTACGGCAAGAGCCGCAATACAAAACGCTACTACAACGGAGCGGACCCCGATGACATCTGGGCAGTGCGCTCTGCCGGCATCGACCCCTCCAATGGACGCGAGCTCTTCATCAAGAAAGACGGAACCTACACCTACGACTTCTCGTACGACGACGAGGTGATTGTGGGCAACAGCCGCTCGAAGATTGAAGGAAACATCAGCTCGAGCTTCACATACAAAGGGTTCTCCGCGGGAGTGACCTTCGGCTATAAGTGGGGAGGCAAAGCTTTCAACTCAGCCCTCTACGAAAAGGTGGAGAACATCTCGGGCGACCAGCTCAACTACAACCAAGACAAACGCGCGTTGTACGACCGTTGGCAACAGCCGGGCGACAAGGCCATGTTCAAGAACATCGCAAGCTCGGTGAACACGCCTATCTCGTCGCGCTTCGTGCAGAAGAACAACTCGCTGACACTGCAGACCGTCACGGTAGGCTATGACTTCTACGAGTTCGCCCGCCAGATAGGAATCGAGTCGCTGAGGCTCTCTGCCTACATGAATGACGTCTTCTGGTTGACTTCTATCAAGAAAGAACGCGGTACGGACTATCCGTTTGCGCGTAGCTTCACTTTCGCATTATCATTCACTCTTTAACCAATCGCTTTATGAAACAATATAAGTTACTGACTATAGCTGTTGTCCTGGGAGTCGGAGGCCTGTTTGCCGCATGCTCCGACTGGTTGGACTACTCGCCCAAGGATAAACAGACCTACGAGCAACAGTTCGGAACCAAGGCTGGTTTCCACAATGCCGTGAACGGAGTCTATACCAACCTCAGCAGTACCAGCCTCTATGGATACAATATGAGTTACGGTCCGCTGGACTTTATGGGATTGCTCTACAACATCCCCTCTGCGAGCACATCGCGCATCCAGTTCAAGACAGCTACCTGGACAGGCTCATCTGCAAGTTCAACATTCTCGAGCATATGGAGCACAGCTTACTCTACAATCCTGAATGCGAACCTGGTGCTGCAGGCCGTTGATGAATACAAAGGCTCCGTGCTGACAGAGCCGGAATGCAATCTGATAAAGGGTGAGATGTTGGGCGTGCGCGCCTTCCTGCATTTCGACCTGCTTCGCCTCTTCGGGCCCATCTACACCTCCAATCCGAGTAAGCTGAGCATACCGTACAACACAGGCGTCGAGGCCACACGTCACGACCGCCTGCCGGCAGACGAACTGGTGGAGAAATACCTGTTGCCCGACTTGGAGGCATCGGAGAGCTTGCTGAAGGAGGTCGACCCAGTGATAACCGAAGGCCGTTTGAGTTCCGATGGTGGAGACTCCGGCAACTGGGAACGTTACCGTCAGTTGCGAATGAACTACTATGCGGTGGTTTTGGTGAAAGCTCGCCTATACTTGTGGATGGGTGAATACGAAAAAGCATTGGCTGAGGCCAGAAAGATTACGGACAACGACAAGGTGAAGGAGCTGTTCCCCTTCGTGGAGCCTTCGAAACTGTTGGCAAACAGCATCAATCCCGACCGTATCTTCTCGACAGAATGTCTGTTCGGATTCTACGACAGCGACATGAAGGACATCTTTACCAACTACTTTAGCGGTACGTTGGACGTGTCGGCGTTGCTTCAGCCCCGAAAAGGCTACATCGACATCCTGTTCCCCAGCGTAGGCGATTACCGTCGCCAGTCGCAATGGACAGGCTCGTCCGCATCGTCGGGTAGCGAGTATGACTTCATCAAGTACAAGAGCTTCACTACGAGTGATACGAATCCGGACTTTTGGGCAACGTTCTACGGACTGATGCGCGTGAGCGAAGCCTATTACATCGCTTCCGAAAGTCTGCTGATGCAAAACGATCTCGCAGGGGCTTGCGACTACCTGAACGTGGTCCTGCAAGCACGTGGACTGACGGCTCTGTCGGCTGGAAGCGTCAACAAGAACACACTCTTGAAAGAGATAAAGTATGAGTATCTGCGTGAGATGCGCGGTGAAGGACAAATCTACTTCATGCTGAAACGCTTCAACCAGAAATTCGGCATGTACACTGGCGGCGACACAAAAATGAATGGAGCGGAAGAGCCTTATTTCGACAGTTCCCCCTCTCCAGCCACACGCTATTCCGTACCTATTCCTTCTGATGAAACCAATTAACATAGACCATTAGTATGAGAAAATTTATATATATCTGCTTAGCCTTCTCAGCCCTTCTGCTGGGAGCTTGTTCAGAGGAAACCGTACCTCTGTATAATGGATGCAAGTCCGGTCTGTTCATCCAAGAGACCTATACGACGGACTTGTACGGGAATCCCCAATCGTACAAGGATTCCACCACATTCTCATTCGCTTCGGTGGACGAGAAGTATACCGAGTATAGCGTGCGCTTCGTGGTGCGCACGATGGGAAATACCGTCAACCAGCCACGGCCGTATAAGATCGCTGTGCTCGAAGGCACCACGGCCATTGAGGGTGAGGACTTCGACCTCAGCCGCAACGACTACACCGTGCACGCCAATAACAGCACCGACACCGTATGGGTGCGGCTGATACGTACCGCCAAGCTACGTACCAACACGCTGCGCATCAAACTGGGACTGGTGGCCAACGAGTATTTCGACCTGCCGATAGACTATTACAAGAACTCAGCGTCGTGGTCGGCGGACGGACCGCAGAACAGTGCTACATCTTACATTGTCCGATTCAGCGAAATCTATACCCAGCCCAACTATTGGGGATGGTATGGCGACGAGTATTTCGGCAAGTTCACCGTGAACCGCTACCTGGAGCTGAACAAAGTGATGGGATGGACCGTGACGGACTGGAACAACGCCGGCATGAGCGGTGCAAAGGTGGCGTATGGCAAAATGGATTTCGCGGCACGCACCTTCCAAAGACACCTGCAGAAGATGGCGGATGCCGGAACACCCGTGCTGGACGACGACGGCTCGTACATCCAACTGCCGGCCAAATATGCTGTGGATTATTCGAATTGCGAGTAACAAACGATTAAAAACGAAGAGTAATGAAGACATTCAATAAACTGTTTACGATAGTGGCATGCGGCCTGTTGGCGACCGCATGTTACGAGGACAAGGGTAACTACGATTACTCTGAAATGGAGACGATAGAGATCACGATGCCTGAGAACCTTGCGGTGATGTCGCGCGCTGAGAATATCGTGTTCGAACCGAAGGTGGTCTCTTCCATTGCGGGAGAACTGGGAACCGACAACGCCAATTATGAGTATGGCTGCAAAATCAATTACAGACACACCAACGACGAAAACAAGACCGAGCTGTGGGTGGACATTGACCCTGACAAGACGAAGGGAGTGAACTATTTCGCGGACTTCTCTGCCGGCAACTATGCCCTATGGTATTGGGTGACGAACAAGGAGACTGGCGTTACCACCAGTGCCAAAGGCAGTGTGAACGTCATCTCAACCACCTCTGAAGGGTGGATGGTGCTTAGCAATGTGGGAGCGGACAAGAAAGCACGGCTGGATGTCGTTTCCAGAGATTCAAAAGGCAATCCGATAGTGGCATACGGTGTGTTGGGCGACAAATGTCCCGACCTTCGCGAGGCTACGCAGGTTGTGATGAATCCCAGCATGTACTATGGTGCGGAAGCTATCTTCCTGTTGAGCAAGTCGGGAGGCTACCGACTGAACGTCTCCTCCATGGCATGCACGGAAGACAACAACATGAAACTGACGGACTTCATCCTCTCCTCAACGCCCGGCGAACCTATAGCCTTCACCATCATCAATGCCGGCGGCTACTATGGTCCTACGTCCAGGATGTGCGTCACCGACCTCGGAAATGCCTATGCCATTCGCAGTGGCACGTCCGGAGCGTCCTTCGAGACTCCCCTCAACACGGACAAGGGCGGCAACGATGCTACCTACCAGGTAGCACCTGCAGCCGGCACCAGTCTCGAGCGTCCGGGAAACTCCTCGTGCGCATTGCTCTACGACATCACGAACAAGCGCTTTGTGGGATGGAACTACTATGCATCGGACAACAACGTGCTCTTCTCGCTGACCGACCCGGAAGACGCTACGAAGAAATTCAGCTACACCACCGGCATGACCTTTGTGGACATGGTAAGCACCCGCTTCTCTGGTGGCCTGGTGTACACCATCCTGGAGGATGACAGCAAGCAACGCCAGGTATACGGTGTCAATCTGTCGGGAAGCCGCTTCACACAAGAGGCTCTCTACAGCGGCATCACCAGTGAGCATTTCAACGATGCTGTGGACTATGCTTTCCATTCACAGTATCCGTTCATGTTCTATTGCTACGACAACAAGGTCTACTCATACAATTTGGGTACAAGCGCCCTGAATGAGGTGTTGACGTTACCAGCCGGTGAGAAGGTGACTATGCTGAAGTTCAACCTGTTTGTGAATATGCGTCTCGATTGGTTGGCAGACCATAGCGATGAGTTCCTTTCCAAGCAGTTCGACCTGATTGTAGGCTCTACCACGGGTGAAGACGATGGCGGCCACGTCCGTTTCTACACAATCGACACAACTGGCAAGATGAGTTTGAAAGAAGAATACAGCGGCTTTGGAAACGTGGTAGACGTCACCTACCGCGAAGTTCGTTGACAACATTTCTCTCTCATATAATTTAATTGCGTAGGAGGTAAACGCCAATCATAAAAGGCGTTTGCCTCCTATTTTTTCTTAAAGGTCTTTGCTTTCGAATTTCCCCACCTGTCGGTCGCCCATCACCACCTGAAAGAATTTTCACGGTTCTTTCATAAGGCTTATAATTGTTTGGTCTCCAGCTCTTTTATACATGCTTTTACATCTTACTCAGTGCGAAGATAAGGACATATGTGGGAAAAGCCCAAACGATGGTTCAGACTTGGATACAGAGAATGACTTGAGTTTACGGAAGGAGAATACTCCAAAAGAGAAAGGAGTGACCCCGGTGCGATTCAAACGCACGACCTTCAGAACCGGAATCTGACGCTCTATTCACTAAGCTACGGGGCCTTTTCTGAGGCGCAAAGATAGTAATTATTGCAATACTCTCCTATTTTTACCCCAGTTTTTCCGAAATTATTAGCCGGGAGCGGCTGAAATGAACCATGGACTCACCAATGAACGGCCTATATACTCGTGTACCAGGATTCGTATGGCACTCTGCAACGGGAGGACGAGATAATGATAAAATGCGTATGGTTTTAGAAAAACAGCTGCCTTAATCACATTTATTTTCCAAATATTGTTTCACCAACAAAAGTATTTACTACCTTTGCAGAACATTTTAAAAACAAAATAAAATCAACTGAAACATGAGCTATCTTATACGACCAAATCACTACGTCCCTGCACTCGACCTGAAACAGACGGAACTGGGAATAAAGAAGGTGAAAGAGTACTTCCAACAGAACCTCTCCGCCGAGCTGCGGCTGCGGCGCGTCACAGCACCGCTGTTCGTGCTGAAGGGCATGGGCATCAACGATGATTTGAGCGGCACGGAGCGCCCTGTCACGTTCCCTATCAAGGACCTGGGCGACGCCAAGGCCGAGGTGGTTCATTCGCTGGCCAAATGGAAACGTCTCACACTGGCTGAGTACAACATAGAGCCAGGCTACGGCATCTACACCGACATGAACGCCATCCGCGCGGACGAGTGTCTGGGTAACCTCCACTCGCTGTACGTGGACCAGTGGGACTGGGAGCGTGTGATCACCCCCGAGGAGCGCACGGTCGCCTTCCTAAAGAACATCGTGAACCGCATCTACGCCACCATGCTGCGCACAGAGTACATGGTGTGCGAGGCATATCCGCAGATTAAGCCATTCCTGGCCCCCGAGGTGCACTTCATCCACGCCGAGGAACTGCGCCAACTCTATCCGGACAAGACACCGAAGGAGCGCGAGAATCTGATCACCCGCCAGTATGGCACCGTATTTATTATAGGCATAGGCGGACCCCTGGGCGACGGCAAGGAGCACGACCTGCGCGCACCGGACTATGACGACTACACCACCCTGGACGACAACGGACTGCCCGGCCTGAACGGCGACCTGTTGGTGTGGGACAGCATCCTCGACTGCGCCATAGAGCTCTCCTCAATGGGTGTGCGTGTGGACAAAGAGTCGCTGGTGCGCCAGCTGAAGATGTCAGGCCAGGAGAAGCGCATGGAGCTCTACTTCCACAAGCGTCTGCTGGACGGCACGCTCCCCTTGAGCATCGGTGGCGGCATCGGTCAGTCGCGCCTTTGTATGCTCTACCTGCGCAAGGCCCACATCGGCGAGATCCAGGCCAGCATCTGGCCCGACGAGATGCGCAAGGAGTGCGCCGAGATTGGCATTCCTCTCATCTGACACAGCCATAGCTTTTAATTTTATATAGACGGAGAGTCGTGACGGTTGCCGCACAGCCGACATGGCTCTCCACTCGTTTCGAACCGCACCTCAACAAAAACATTCAAACAAGCTTGCTGATTTTGTCTTCGACTTGCATTATCTTTGCCCCTATAAAACAGATTACGCTATGAATGTGCAGATAGAAGAGAGTTGGAAGCGGCACCTTGCCCCGGAGTTTGAGAAACCTTATTTCGTCAGCCTCGCGAATTTCGTGCGCGAGGAGTATGCCAAGGGAGCGGTATACCCTCCCGGACCGCTGATATTCAATGCCTTCAACCTCTGTCCGTTCGACAAGGTGAAGGCGGTCATCATCGGGCAGGATCCCTATCACGGACCCGGACAGGCGCACGGACTTTGCTTCTCGGTGAACGACGGCATCCCCTTCCCGCCTTCGCTGGTGAACATCTTCAAGGAGATAAGCAGCGACCTGGGCGTGTCTGTGCCCACCACAGGCAACCTCACCCGATGGGCAAACCAGGGGGTGCTGCTGCTGAACGCCACACTGACCGTGCGGGCGCATCAGGCTGGGTCGCATCAGAACCATGGGTGGGAGGAGTTTACCGACGCCGCCATCCGTGCCTTGGCCACGGAGCGTGAGCATCTGGTGTTTCTGCTGTGGGGAGCCTACGCGCAGAAGAAAGGAGCCTTCATCGACCGCAACAAGCATTTGGTGCTGGCCTCTGTCCATCCGTCACCGCTGTCTGCCTATCACGGTTTCTTCGGGAACAAACACTTCAGCCAGGCCAATGCCTATCTGACAGCGCACGGCCAAGAGCCTATCCAATGGTAGACCTCCCCCCCCGAGAACTACTCTGCTACACCTTATATAATATATAGAGAATGGGGAATCGGCCCACGAGCTTTAGACATGAGCCTTGGGTCAAATGGCATTGAGCTAAAGCTCATTTTGGAGACCTATAAAGCCTAAATATCTACAGTAGCGACTCCATGCGCCGAAAGTCTTCACCCCGAACAGACCTGCCATATCTGTTCGAAGTCTTCGCTCACACCATCAAGTCATCCAAGGGGGAAGAAAGAGAGGGACCGCTTAGTACCACTCCACATTGCTGCTGTAGCTGCTGCGCTTGTCGTACTTGAGGGCGTCCTTCAGCATGCTGGAGTTGGCGCTGATGGTGAAGTTGTACGACGTGAAGGGGCCGAACACCATGCCGGCGGTCATGGAGAAGCAGTGGAGGTCGCGCGAGATGTTGACGGACGACATGGAGATTTTGTGCGACGTGAAGTCGTAACCGCTGGAGTAGGAGATGTTCCACTTGTCGGTCAGTTTCACGTTGCCCGAGAAGTTCATCGTCTGTGTGAACTTATAAGGGTAGCGCATCGTCTTGATGTTGATCTTGCCGCCGCGGTTCTCGCTCATGCTGATACCATAGGAGATGGTGAACGACCACGGCATCTTGAAGCGCAGGTAGCCATATTCGTCCACCTCGGCCTTCACCTCTTTCTTCTTCACCTCGTCCCTGCCGGTCTCTTCGTCCTCATATTCTTCGTCCTCGTCTTCGTCGGCCGCGTCGGAGCGTTTCTTGGCCTCTGCCTTCTCGTCCTTGCTGCCGAACCACTTCTTCCAGGTGTCGTTGTTGAAGGTGTAGGAGAAGTTCTGGCTCATGCCCTGGAACCGTCCGAAGCGTCCGTAGGACCACTCGGTGCGGTTGCCCTCCACCACCTGGCCCTGGTCGTTGAACTCGTAGGCATAAGTGGCGAATCGCGCGCTCAGGTTGAAGGTATACCGTTTGGAGAGTTTCAGTCGGATGCGCATGTTCAGGTCGCTCCAAGGTTTCTCCTTGGCGGCGGTGTTGTAGGACATGCCGGCGTATAGCTCGTCGATGATGCTGATCTTCTTCACTCCCGTGGAGTCTTTGTCGGACTTCACCTTCATCTCCACGTTGTTGGACACGTCGAAACTGATGCTACCCGACTTGCCTTTGCCCGGATAGCCGAACATGCCGTTGGCGTAGGGGGAGTATTCCACCTGGTGCACCTCGCCGTCCTCGTCGGTGTAGACGTAGGTGTCCCAGAATCCATACTTGCGTGCGCTGAAGTCCGGCGTCATGCTGTAGCTGATGGAGGGTTTGAAGACGTGGCGTATCATTTCTATCTTGTCGCCGAAGATCTTCTTCGAGGGCTTGTAGAATCCATAGAGTGTGGTGTTGGCCGACACGCTGAAGCTGTAGTTGTAGACGCGGTTGAAGCCGTAGATGGTGTCCTGCACCTCTCTTTGTTGCGAGGCGTCCCAGCTGCGTTTCACCTTCTGGGTGTACCACCGCTCGGTGTAGTCGAACGTTGGGGTGACGTTGATGTAGTTGAACAGCGAGAACGTAGCGCTCACGGGGATATGGTGTTTCACACCGTTGCGCCAGTCTTTCATCAGGTCCGACTTCATGATGAGGTCTTCCTTGGTGCTGATGCTGTTGCTTATCTGGCCGCTGTACTGCACGGCTATTTTCTCGTACCACCGCTCTTTGCCTGCCGCTTTCTTCCGCTTGAAGGGGTAGAAGCGTTGCAGGGAGATGTTCAGGTCGGGCAAGGTGAGCGCCACGGTAGAGTCCCTCGTGTTCTGCGAGATGTTGAACGTGCTCGACAGGGTGAGTCCGATGCCTGGGAACGTGCGCGAGTAGCTCACACTGGAAGTACGTGTGCTCTGCGAGTAGAGTGCAGGGTTATAGAGGCTGTTGAGGTTCGACTTCTCGTAGCTGGTGGTGGCGTAGTTCACACTGGCGGAGAAGTTGGTGTTGGGGCTAGCCTTGGAATCCTGCCGATGGCTCCACATGATCTTGAAGCTCGTGGTCTCGGAGTAGTCGGGCATGTTTTTTTCGCCCGTCTTGGTGTCGAGGTAGCTGATGTTGAAGTTGCCGGAGTATTTGTAGCGTCGGTTGTAGTTGGAGGCTGCCGCCAGTCCCCACGAGCCTTTCGTGTAGATTTCTCCTGTCAGCTTCAGGTCCATATAGTCGCTGATGGCGAAGTAGTAGCCGCCGTCGCGCAGGTAGAATCCGCGTGAGGTCTCGTCGCCGTAGCTGGGCATGATGAATCCCGAGGAGTATTTGCTGCTGAAGGGGAAGAATCCGAAGGGCAGTGCCAATGGCAACGGCACATCGGCCACCACGAGCCATGCCGGACCGAACACGACGTTCTTCTTGGGGCGTGTCTTCGCGCGGCTCAAGGCCAGGTAGAAGTGCGGATGTTCGTGGTCCTCGCAGGTGGTGTAGCGTCCGTGTTCCATGAAGTATTCGTCGTTGGCGCCCTTCTTGGCGTTCTCGCTGGTGATGAATCCCTCGCCCTGTTCGGTGGTGATGTTGTTGATGAATCCCTTCTTCGACTTGAAGTTGTAGCTCATCAGCTCCGACTCGTAGGGCGTGTCGCCATCCTTGAAGACTGGTTTGCCCTGGATCTCGCCCAGCGTATCCTTGATGCCGTTGGCATACACCGTGCTGCTGTCGAGGTTCATCTTGATGACCTCCGCCGTGAGTTCTATCTTCTGATAGTTCACCCTGCTCGTTCCGTAGAGATAGGCGTTCTTACCCTCGAAGACGGTGGAGTCGGTCGACTCGTAGGTGACGGGAGCGTCCAGCGCGCCCTTCTTCGACTTCACCGAGTCGGTGCCAAGCGTGTCGCGCACCGCGGTGGTGGAGTCCACAGCGGCGGGCATGGGTTGGATAGAGTCCGGGGCGGCTGTGCTGTGGCCCACGTGTTGCGAGCCTGCTCTTTGCGGGAACAGCAGCATTGCCAACGTCACCCCTATGGCTATCTGTATATACGTTCTTAGTGAAGTCATCAATCAGAGTTTACACATCGGTCGGCAAAATTACACATTCTCAGTTAATCTATGCGGAAACCCCTCCGTATTTTATTGATTTTTTGGAGTTACAGAAACATTTCGCACCAGCCACGGAAGCGTTCCACTCCCTCGGGGCCGTATTTGGCGAGGCTTTTCAGTATCTTGTCCACCTCCTTTTCGCGCCCGGGATGGCTCTTGGAGTAGAACTTGTCGGCGAAGCAGATGACCTTCTCCTCCATGCTCACGGGCAGCATGTCGTGGTGGGGCACAGGCAGGCCCTGCGTCTCTATCTCGCCGAGCGACAGTCCGGCACCAGTGTGGCGCTCGCACACAAGCGCATGGCGTGGGTAGCCCTCGCGGCGCATCAGTTCAGCGCCCAGGTAGCCGTGGCGGATGTAGGGTTCCGTTCCATGGCAATGGATGCTCGGCGCGTCGGTCAGGTAGATGCCGATGTCGTGGAGCATGGCAGCCTCCTCCACAAACTGGCGGTCGAGGTGCAGTTCGGGATGACGGTCGGCAACGAGCAGCGCCTTGTCGGCCACGTCGCGGCTATGGTCCAGCAGCAGGTCCTTCAGCTGCTGATTGTCGTTGTAATATTTGTCTATCAACGCTAGTGCGTCCATCTTTTGTCCTTCTTTGGTAATCGGCGGCAAAGGTATCCATAAAGGGCGGAAATCCGAAGTCTTTCCGCATATTATTGGTGTGCGAGGTGTGTCGCTTCGGTTTATTTGTCTACTTTTGCAGCGTTTCAAAACTACTTTCTTATGAATATAAAAGAACTTCTGGACACCACCATCTTCGGATTCTCCATCCATGGGATGTTGGCATTCTGCTTCAAAGCGATAGTTATCTACGCCTTCGTGCGCATCGTGACGTTTCTGGTGAAATACCTTTTCCGCCGGGCAATGCACCGGCAGGGCAAGATTGTGCTCGACGCCACCAAGGTGAGTTTCCTCAGCCGCATGGCGGTGATGGCCATCTACATCATCGGTATCTCCTCGTTCCTCTCGCTCATCCCGGGCATGGAGAAGGTCAGCAACTCCATCCTAGCCAGTGCCGGTATCCTGGCCATGGCCGTCGGCTTGGCTTCGCAGGAGGCGCTCTCCAACATCGTGGGCGGACTGTTCATCATCTTCTCGCGCCCCTTCAGCGTGGGCGACTACATCAAGGTGGACGAGGTGATTGTGGGCAACGTGGTGGAGATCACGCTCCGTCACACGGTCATCCGCAACGGCGAGAACCGCCTCATCCTGGTGCCGAACAGCAAGATCAACTCCAGCACCATCGTCAACTCCTCGCTGGCGGACAGCTCCACCTGCTCGTTCATTGAGGTGGGCGTGTCGTACACCACCAACCTCGACCACGCCATGGAGGTGATGCGCTCCGTCATCATGCAGCACCCGCTGCTCATCGACCACCGCACCGATGCTGACAAGCAGAACGGCGTGCCGCAGGTGATCATCCGTGTCATCAACCTGGGCGACTCAGCCATCACGCTGCGCGCTTGGGCCTGGGCATCGAACACAGGCAACGCCTTCGTGCTGAAGTGCGACCTGCTGAAAGCCATCAAGGAGCGCTTCGACGACGAGCAGATAGAGATTCCTTACCCCTACTTCAACCAGGTTGTGACGAAAGCATAAGGCACGTCAGGAGGCACACTCCTACTCCTTATCTTTAATATATAGCAAGAGATGCATTGCCAGCGTAGCCGTAGAGCCGTTGGCGATGCATCTCTTGTGCGTTATGGCCGTGGTGCGGACAGAGAATTCCAAAATCATTTTCACCATATTAAAAATCATTTTAGTATATTTGTGCCGAAAGAAAAGCACGACCTTTGCTTGCGAAAGATTGTATGCTTTCGCTGCACGAAGGCCGACCACATATATATAATGTATATATGTCTTGACGCAAACCTTGCAGTTAACTATATTATTAATAAACATTCTATGAAAGACATGAGAATCAAAAGTCTGTCTGGTCAGTTGGGGTTACTCCAACGGCTATTCTTCATCGCTCTTTTCGCAGCCTTCGGCCTCGGCTTGTCGGCTCAGACGAAAACAGTGAAAGGTACTGTCATAGACGGTACGGGTGAACCGGTCATTGGTGCCAGTGTTCTGGTGAAGGGCACTACCAATGGTGTGATTACCGACTTCGACGGTAATTTTACGCTTCAAAACGTTCCCGACAAGGGAACAGTACAAATCAGTTTCGTGGGATACAAGACCCAGGAGATCTCTGTAGCGGGCAAGACCGTGCTGAAGGTGACGCTGCAGGACGCTACCGAACTGCTCGACGAGTTGGTGGTGGTAGGTTACGGTGTTCAGAAGAAGAGCGACGTGACAGGTGCCCTGACCAACGTCGGTGCCGAGCAGCTGCAGGCACGCCCCGTGAGCAACGCCTTCGAGGCATTGCAGGGTAAGGCAGCCGGTGTGGACATCACCACCAGCGAGCGTCCGGGTACGTTGGGCAGCATCTACATCCGTGGTACCCGCTCACTGACAGCCACCAACTCTCCGCTCTACGTGGTCGACGGTGTGCCTTTGATGTCATCATCCGGCATCGAGAGCCTCAACCCGCGCGACATCGAGAGCATCGACATCCTGAAGGATGCTTCCGCAACGGCCATCTATGGTTCGCGTGGTGCCAACGGCGTCATCCTGGTGACCACCAAGCAAGGCAAGTCGGGCCAGTTCACTCTGAACTACTCCGGTTCGCTGACCGTCTCCACGCTGCACGACGAGTCTCCCTCGATGAGCGCTGCCGACTTCATCCAGTTCAAGCGCTGGGCTGCCTACAACGTGGGCGAGTATAAGGATGCCAACGGCAACCTGGTCTATCCTACCACACCTAACCGTGAGGCCGACGACCAGCTGTTCCTCACCGCCCTCGACGAGAACGCCACACACGACAACGTGATGCGCGGTTGGGCCAGCGGCACATGGGACGCTTCCAAAGTAATCGACTACGACTGGACGGGCGACGTGCTCCGCACAGCCATCTCTCACGAGCACACATTGAGCGCCAGCGGCGGTACGGACAAGCTGAGCGCCAGCGGATCGTTCGGTTACCTGAGCAACCAAGGTACACAGAAGGGCCAGGAATATGAGCGCTACACAGCCCGCCTGGGCGTGAACATCACCCCGACGAAGTGGTTCACGATGAACGCCACGATGAACGGCACCTACGCATACCAGGACTATGGCGTGTCTACACTGGGAGGCCGTTCGGGCTCCATCCCCGATGCCATCTACGGCGCTGCGAAGAACATGTTCCGCATGTCGCCCATGTACGATGCCGACGGCAACAAGATAACCTACCCCGGCGGTGAGTCGGGCATCTACTCCATCAAGGACGAGATAGACCACAACATCTCCGAGCGCCAGACCTACCGTATCCTCGCTTCCTTCTCAGCCACCCTCAACTTCGGCGAGATGTGGAAACCCCTCGAAGGACTGCAGTACAAGATACAGTACGGTCCCGACTTCCGCTACTACCGCCAGGGTGACTTCATCGACGGATACTCATCCTACAAAGTCAATTCCGACGGCACCGAAGGCAACAACTACGCCAGAAAACAGGAGCAGCGCGACTTCTCGTGGACGTTGGACAACATGATCATGTACAACCGCACGTTCGGCAAACATAAACTCGGAGCCACATTGCTCCACTCGGCTTCCGCCTGGAACATCGAGACCACCAGCATCAGCGCCAACGCATTGGACAAGGACTCCTATCTGTGGAACGCCTTCGGCACCGTGGACAAGACCAACAACACACAGGCCCTCGGCGTGGGCACAGGACTGACCGAGCGCCAGCTGCAGTCCTACATGGTACGCTTGAACTACGGCTTCGCCGACCGCTACCTGTTGACCGTTTCCGGTCGTTGGGACGGCGCCTCTCAGCTGGCCGAAGGCAACAAGTGGGACTTCTTCCCATCGGCAGCCATCGGATGGCGCATCAACCAGGAAGAGTTCCTGAAGGACGTGGAGTGGATCGACAACCTGAAGGTACGTCTCGGTGTGGGTACCACGGGCAACGCCGGTGTGAGCCCCTACACCACCAAAGGCGATATCACCTCCATCTACGTGCCAGGCATGAACGGAACCAACCTCCACGCCTACACCACCAACGAGCCCTACTACGTGAACATGAGCTCCAACGGTGTGACCATGGCCAACACCAACCTCGGTTGGGAGAAGACCACACAGTGGAACTTCGGTATCGACTTCAGCTTCCTGAAGAACCGCTTGGGCGGACAGATTGATATCTACACCTCTACAACCAAAGACCTCCTGATGTCCATGTCCATCCCCTCGCTGACCGGCTACGCGACGACCATCGCCAACGTGGGCAAGACCTCCAACAAAGGTATTGAGCTGACACTCAACGCCATCCCCGTGATGCTGAGCAACGGCTTCACATGGGAGTCCACCTTCAACGTGGCTTACCAGAAGGACAAGATCGAGGAGCTGGCATACGGCAAGAACGACATGGTGGACAACTCGTGGTTCATCGGCGAGCAGATGAGCGTCTACTATGGCTACAAAGCCGACGGCCTCTGGCAGGACACCCCCGAAGACCAGACCGAGATGGCGAAATGGAACGCCAACGGATACAAATTCGAACCGGGAAAAGTGCGCATGGTCGACATGAACGGCGACTACAAGCTCGACCCCAACGACGACCGCGTCATCCTGGGCAACAAACAGCCCAACTGGACACTCGGCTGGAGCAACGCCTTCACCTACAAGAACTTCGAACTGAGCTGCCAGATTGTAGGCCGCATGGGCTACACCTTCAGCACCGGCGGACAGTCGGAGAGCGCCACAGCCAACCAGATGCAGATAGACTACTGGACACCCGAGAACACCGGCGCCGCCTATCAGAAACCTATCCTGGCCATGGCCGCCAGCGGCTCGGGCGATACCTATTGCAGCTACCTGGGCTACAAGAGCGCCTCGTTCCTGAAGATGCGCAACATCTCGCTCGGATACACCTTCCCCAGCAGCATGCTCAAGAAAGTTTCGCTGAAGAACCTCAAGGTCTACGCACAGTGCACCAACCCGTTCAACCTCTACAACTCGGTGGACGGATATGACCTCGACACCGGCAAGACCTACTACAACCGCAGCTTCGTGTTCGGTCTGGAGATTGGCTTCTAACAAACGATTGTAAACTTTAAACAGATAAGTCATGAAATTCAATAAATACATACTTAATGGTTTCTGCGCTCTGGGCATAGCGTCTTGCCTCGGTACAAGCGTTACATCCTGCTCGAGCGATTTCCTCGACGAGGAACTGACAACCAAATTCTCTACCGAATACTTCGAAACCGCCGAGGGACTCGAGGCCCTTACGATTTCACTCTACGGACACTTGCGCTGGCGCTTCGGCTACGACCATGGCAATGCCTTCACCCTGCTGGGTACCGACGAGTGGACAGCCGGCAACGCGGTGGACAACGAGATGTGGAACACCTACGACTACCGACTCTCGCCCGCGGTGCAGACCGTGAACGGAAACACCTGTACGGCCGGTGCCTGGTGGGACGAGATGTACTTCGGAGTCTCCTCGGCCAACACCATCATCGCCAACGCCGACAAGATTACCGACGAGAAGGTGCGCAAACGCTGCTTGGCTCACGCCTACCTCTCCCGCGGCCTCGACTTCTACACACTGACCGCCTTCTATGGTGCCGTGGTGCTGCAGACCGAGCCTGTGTCGGGTGTGGTCCGCTCCTTCCAACGCTCCACTCCCGAAGAGTGCTGGGAACAGGTCATCAGCGACTTCCGCCAGGCCTACAACCTGTTCGAAGGCGAAGAGTTCACCTACGGACACGGCATGACGTGGACCAAGGCCACCGCCGCCCACTGGTTGGCCAAAGCCTTGCTGTTCCGTTGCTCCGAGCGCAACGCATCGTGGAACTCCTCCTACAAAGAGGCTGACCTGACAGAGGCCATCCAGGCCTGTTCGTACGCCATCGGCGCACGCTCGCTGGAGAAGGACTACAACAACCTGTTCAACAACTGGACCGACGTGGACTGCCCGTTGGAGGAATCCAACGAAATCCTGATGGCGGCTACACACAACAGCGATTCCAATACCAAAGGACGTTACGGCAACCAGGCGCTGCACATGTTCAACAGCCAGTTCAGCAACTACTCCGGCGGCTATGTGAAACGTGGTATGGTGACCGGTGGCAAGGACTTCCAGCGCTGTATGCCTACGGAGTATACCTATGGCGTATTCGACCACGTGAACGATGCGCGTCTGTGGAAATCGTTCCGCACCGTGTATGGCAACAACGGCAAGGCAGCCGGCGACAACGGTGTCACCCTTGGCGACCCTGCCATCATCATGATTCTGAACACGAAGGACGACCACACCTACGACTCCTATAAGTTCGGCGCTGTCAATCAGAGTCCGACCTTCCGCGACGACGCAGGCCGTCTGCCCGAATGGTCGAAGAGCGCACGCCAGACACAAACCAGCGGCTCGCTGACCTCCAGGACAGGACAGTGGGTGCCCTGCTCGTCCATCCTCTATCAGAACGGAACGTACGTGCAGCCTACCTTCAAGACCTCTGACAACCTGGCTCGTTGCAACTTCTTCGCTTCGCTCTGCAAGACCGTGTCAGGCGCCATCACCAGCGACGGTTCGCAGAACAGCTTCCGCGACGTGACGATGGCCCGCTTGGGCGAGACCTACCTGGTGCGTGCCGAGTGCTACGTGCGTCAGGGCGAGTATGCCAAGGCCATGGCCGACATCAACGTGTTGCGTGAGCGCGCTCAGTGGAAATCCGGCGAGAACCGCTCTTACTTCATCGACGGTTGCTGTGCTTTCGAGAACAACACCAACTACGCGACAAAGCAAGACCTCTACGACAACACCAACCTCAACATGAACACCTACTACCTCTCCAACCCGACAGTGGCAGTCACCACCGAGGCTTCGGACCTGAAGCTGAAGAGCTTCCCCAACAACCTGCCGGCCGAGGACGAGGCTGTGATGGCGAAGTTGGGTGTGACATCCGACTACGACCGCGCGCTGAACTTCATCCTCAACGAGCGTACACGTGAGCTGGCCGGTGAGTGGATGCGTTGGGAGACACTGTCACGCACAGGTACACTGGCTCTCCGCTACAAAGCCTTCCACCCGGAGGCTGCGCTGGGCAACTTCCAGGAGGGCAAGCACGAGCTGCGTCCTATCCCGCAGACGTTCATCGACGGTCTGCTCAACGAGGACGGTACCAACCTGTCCGACGAGCAGAAGGCCGCATGGCAGAACCCTGGCTATTGATCATACAGTTTTTAGGGTAATAGATAAAGGACAAGTCCAGGTTCGGGTCTAGCAGAATAGACCGGAGCCTGGACTTCCTGTTTTCGGGCAGGGCCTGACCATCGGCTTGAATCTGCCAGTGGAAGGAGGCGAACGATTGTTTCGGCCAAGACAATCGATTGTTTGGCCCTATACAATCGATTGTTTTGGCTTATACAATCGATTGTTTTCGTCCCTGCGTACATTGCCTTCGTACGGCAGATGCAAAAAGAATCCACGGGAGAACGCCAGCCTTGTTGTCCCAACAAAATTGGTGTCCTCCCGTGGTGTTTGTTTAACATAATGTAGTTATATGTGATTATGCGCTTCTTTTTTCCATTATCATCTTGCGGTACTGCCCCGGAGGGTAGCCGGTGAACCGCTTGAAGCTGTCGTAGAAGTTGTCCGTCGACGTGTAGCCGAAGCTGTAGATCAGCTCTTTGATGGAGAGGTTGGGGTCGTGCTCCAGCATCTGCTTCACCCGCTGAATCTTCAGTTCGGAGAAGTAGCGCGCCGGGGCCACGCCCACATATTCCTTGAACGTCTTGCGAAACCACGAGTAACTGAGGCCCACCATGGAGGCCAGCTGCCGCATGTCGATGTTGGAACAGAGGTTCTCGTTCATCAGTATCTTCGCCTTCTCCATCTTCTGGCGCATGGCGTCCTGGCAGTCCTCGCGCTCCTTCAGCACCGA
This sequence comes from Bacteroidaceae bacterium, assembly GCA_963643925.1. GTDB lineage: Bacteria > Bacteroidota > Bacteroidia > Bacteroidales > Bacteroidaceae > Phocaeicola_A. The sequence continues at coordinate 10,144 of CAVINS010000038.1, read as the reverse complement.
CAGCACACTGCCCAGCAGGTGGAGCAAGATGCCCGAGAGGTGCACCTCGTGTCCCGTCTTCCGGTGGCGCGCCGTCTCCATGGCCTGCATGTAGAGGTTCACCCAATCGCTGATGAAGCCCACCTCGAAGATGCCGCTGCCATGTTCCAGCGGCGACCCTTGTATCAGCGAACCTATCAGGTCGCCGTTGAAGTTGATGGCGTATTCGTTCCAGTCCGTGGATTTGTCGCGTGTGTAGGCATACCATTGTCCGGGCATCAGCCATATCAGACTCCCGCTCCGGAGCTTCTTGCTGGACTCGTCGCTGCGGAGCATGGCCTCTCCCTCGCCTTGGGTGACGTATATCAGCCGGTAGTCTGTGGTGCGGAAACCTTCTTCCATCATCCTCCGTCCGGCGGGCTGGCCGCTCTTCAGCGGGTTCACCCCGTTGCACAGGGGCTTGCCGGTCTTCTGTCCCACCGTCCTCACATAGATGCCGAGCGGCAGGCTGCTGTCCGCTGTCGCCTCGTACTCCGTGACGGAACCCGGGCCCTGCCTGCCTGCCTGGCACTGCCGCGGGTTGCCATCCATCCGTTGCAAGGGGAGGTTCCCCATCTGGGCCACGGGCATGCTGTCCGATAAAATAAACTTTGGTCTCATAGGCGTTTCATTAGTTAACGGAGGCAAAGCTACTGCAATGCCTCATCCCGCACCATAGAATTCCGTCCAAATGAATGGAATTTCGTCCGCACGAGGTGAATATAAGCAGAATAACGACCCGTGGTGAGGGGTTTCTCGTCAAAACCCACTATCTTCGTGCCCTGAATGGTCCTCACCCGAACAGGCGCGAGGACGCAAACTTTTGAAACATATTACAGAACTCTAAAACCATTGGAAACGTATGAAACAGAATTTCATTATGGCCTTCACGGGCGCCTGCCTGCTGGCCGCGTGCAGTTCGCCCAAACAGGCTCCCATCGACCGTGAGGCCCTGGTGACGCGCAACAATCCGCAGGTGACCGCCATCGACTCGTTGGCCTCGCTCTCCGTAGGCAACGGCGAGTTCGCCTTCACGGTGGACGCTACCGGCCTGCAGACCTTCCCCGACTCCTACAAACTGGGCGTACCCCTGGGCACACAGAGCCAGTGGGGATGGCACAGCTTCGACAATCCCCAGAACCTCAAACCCGAGGAGGCGCTGAAGGACTATGACTTCGGCCGAGGCCACACGGAGCGCTACGCCACCCAATTCAACGAACCGGGACGCGCCAAGGACGCCGCCAACTGGTACCGCACGAACCCTCACCGCCTCCACCTGGGCATCATCGGCTTCGACTTCGGGCCCGACGCCACCCCGCAACAGGTGACCGACATCCGTCAGACACTGGACATGTGGAAGGGCGAAATCAGCAGCACCTTTATATATAAGGAGAACCACTACGCCGTGAAGACCATCTGCCACCCCGACCTCGACATGGTGGCCGCCGAAGTCGCCTCACCGGCCCACACCCCCGTCTGCTTCCGCTTCCCCTACCCTACGGGAGCACATAGCGACGATGCCTGCGACTGGCAGAGCGATGACAAGCACCAGACCGACATCGTGGCGCAGGACGGCCACTCGGCACTGCTGAAACGCACCCTGGGCGCCACCACCTACTACGTGCGCCTCAGCTGGCAAGGCACGGCCACACTGGCCCAGCCCGCCAACAACAAGCTGACGCTGACCCCTGCCGACGACACCCTCTCCTTCGCCGCCCAGTTTGTGAAGGAGAGCCCTGCCGACGCCCAGACCTCCGCCCTCCCCACATTTGCCGACACAGAGAAAGCCGCTGCCGAACATTGGCGTGGCTACTGGACCGAAGGCGCAGCGGTGGACTTCTCCGCCTGCACCGACCCGCGTGCCAAGGAGCTGGAGCGCCGCGTGGTGCTCAGCCAATATCTGTTGGCCATCCAGTGCGCCGGCAGTGTGCCTCCGCAGGAGACGGGACTGACCTACAACTCATGGTTCGGCAAGTTCCACCTGGAGATGATCTGGTGGCACCAGGCGCACTTCGCCCTGTGGAACCATGCCGACCTGCTGGACCGCACCCTCGGATGGTACAAGAGCGTGGAGCCCGTAGCCCGTCAGATAGCCCAGCGCCAAGGCTTCGAAGGCGTGCGCTGGATGAAGATGACCGACCCCAGCGGCACCGAGGCACCCTCGAAGGTGGGCAGCTTCCTCATCTGGCAACAGCCCCACCTCATCTACCTGGCCGAGCTCATCTACCGCAGCAATCCCGACAACAAGGCCGTGCTCGAGAAGTATGGCGAGCTGGTGGAGGAGACCGCCAAGTTCATGTTCTCCTTCGCCACGTACGACTCCATGGAGGGCCGCTACGTACTCAAAGGCTGCATCCCCGCACAGGAGACGCTGAAAGCCGCCGAGACGGTGAACCCTCCCTTCGAGCTCTCCTACTGGCACTACGCCATGCAGGTGGCCAACGAGTGGCGCCAGCGTCGCGGTATGCAGCGCAACCTGCAGTGGGACGAGCTGGTGGACAAACTCTCACCCTTGGCCTACAACGACGACCACCTCTACCTGGCCGCCGAGACTGCCGTGGACACCTACAAGGACATCCGCTTCACCTCCGACCACATGGCCGTGCTGGGCTCCGTAGGCATCCTGCCGATGAACAAACTCATCCGCGAGGACTACATGAAGAACACCCTCAACTGGATATGGGACAACTGGAACTGGGGCAAGACCTGGGGCTGGGACTACCCGATGACCGCCATGAACGCCGCCCGCATGGGTGAGCCCGAGAAGGCCGTCAGTGCCCTGCTGATGGACAAGCGCACCAACACCTATCTGGTGAACGGCCACAACTATCAGGATGGCCGCCTGCGCATCTATCTCCCCGGCAACGGTGGCCTGCTCACCGCCGTGGCCATGATGTGTGCCGGCTGGGACGGCTGCACCGTGCAGAACCCCGGCTTCCCCAAGGACGGCACATGGAACGTCCGCTGGGAAGGTCTGAAGCCCATGCCGTAACGGGAGCAGACTTGTGACAACTGACAACCGAAGCCCAAGGCGCTGCCCCACGAACCGGACAGCCCCTTGGGCTTCGGGGCCGACGGGGCGAAGGAGACGATTGCATGTTCCTTCATTTTACCCTTTCATCAATAGCTGACAGCCACCGAAAACTTAAGCATGTTGAAACATGCTTAAGTTTAAAACCCTTCGTACGAAGCAGGCTGTCAGCGCGTTACAACGGAAAAATAAGAACGGGGCACCCAGATTGCGGGGCTCAAGTTTGATATTTATGCTCCCTTTGCATTATCTTTGCACAACAATAATAAGACGACACATCATGAAACAGATTATCCATACCCTACTCCTGGCGGCGATGATGCCACTGCTGCATGCCTGCACGGGCAGCGCGGGCCGACAGTCGAACACCATCACGGTGACCATTGAGCCCATACGCTACTTCACCGAACAGATAGCCGGCGACAAGTTCACCGTAGTCAGCATGGTGCCCAGCGGCAGCAGCCCCGAGACCTACGACCCCACCCCCCGCCAGCTCACCAGCCTCGCCGAGAGCCGCGCCTACCTGCGCATCGGCTACATAGGCTTCGAGCAGACCTGGATGGGACGCCTCACCGAAAACGCACCCCGCATGAAGGTCTTCAACCTCGCCCAGGGAGTCTCCCTCATCCACGAGGCGGAGCACCACCACGACGACCACGCACATCAGGGAGGCGTGGAACCACACATCTGGAACTCGCCTACCAACGCGCGCATCATCGTGCAAAACATCTACCAGGCCCTCTGCGAACTCGACGCCCCCAACGCCGACCACTACGCCGCCAACCTGCAGCGGGTGATAGAGGAGATAGAGCAGACCGACCACACCATACGCGACCTGCTCACACAGCCCCACGACAGCACCTTCCTCATCTACCACCCCGCGCTCAGCTACTACGCCCGCGACTACCAGCTGCGGCAAGTCTGCCTCGAGGAGAACGGCAAAGAGCCCTCCGTGGCTCACCTGAAGGAGCTGATAACCCGTTGCAAGCAGGAGCGGGTGCGCACCATCTTCGTGCAGAAAGAGTTCGACAACCGCAACGCCGAGCTGATAGCCCACGAGACGGGGGCCCGGCTGGTCACCATCAATCCGCTCAACTACGAGTGGCGGAAGGAACTGATAGAAACCACTAAAGCCCTGTGCCATGAGTAGCCGCCCCATCATCGAACTGCAGGACGTGGAGGTGGCCTACGACGAGAAGACCGTGCTCCGCGACGTCAACCTCACCGTCTACGAGAAGGATTTCCTGGGCATCATCGGCCCCAACGGCGGCGGCAAGACCACCCTCATCAAGGTGATACTGCGCCTGCTGAAACCCCGCAAGGGCACCCTCCGCTTCTTTGCCGACGGCCGCGCGGCGGAGGAGATCAAGATAGGCTATCTGCCCCAGTACAACAACATCGACAAGAAGTTCCCCATCTCCGTCTACGAGGTCATCCTCTCCGGACTAAGCCGCCAGAAGTCGCTCTTCCGCCGCTTCAGCGCCGGGCAGCACCGTCGGGTGACCGACATCATCCGCCAGATGGGGCTCGAGGGACTGGAGCAACGCCCCATAGGCCAGCTGAGCGGCGGACAGCTGCAGCGCGCCCTGCTGGGACGGGCCATCGTGTCCGAGCCCGACGTGGTGATACTGGACGAGCCCAACACCTACATCGACAAGCAGTTCGAGGCGAAGCTCTATGACCTGTTGGCGCGTATAAACCAGGAGCGCGCCATCATCCTCGTCAGCCACGACATCGGCACCGTGCTGCAGAACGTGAAGACGATAGCCTGCGTGAACGAGACGCTCCACTACCACCCCGACACAGAGATCTCCTCCGAATGGCTGGAGAAGCGCTTCGGCTGCCCCATAGAGATTCTGGGACACGGCACCTTCCCCCACCGCGTGCTGCGCTTCCACCAGCATCAGTAGTGCCGCAATAATCCGTAAATCGGGTATCGACAACCCGAATTAAGGTATAGTCCGCTTATGCGGAAGGCTCTATCTTTGTAGCGTGCATCAAAAACGTTACACACAACAAAAAGACTTGAGAATATGAATCGAACACTTTTACTTTCAATCCTATTGATTGCAATATCAAACACTGCTATGAGTCAGACTACTATCAAACAGACGGCTGGGCACGACCAGCTGGGGGACTTCGCCCCCAAATTCGCGGAACTGAATGACGACGTACTCTTCGGTCAGGTGTGGAGCCGCACGGACAAACTCGGCCTGCGCGACCGCAGCATGATCACCGTGACGGCCCTGGTGAGCATGGGCATCACCGACACGTCGCTGAAGTATCACCTGCAGTCCGCCAAGAACAATGGCGTCACCCGCACGGAGATTGCCGAGATGCTTACCCACATAGGCTTCTATGCCGGATGGCCCAAGGCCTGGGCCGCCTTCCGCCTGGCGAAGGAGGTGTGGAACGAGACCGCGCCTACGGCTGCCGACGCCAAGGCCGCCTTCGAGCGTGAGATGCTCTTCCCCATCGGCAATCCCAACACCGGCTATGCCCGGTATTTCATCGGCCAGAGCTATCTGGCCCCTGTCTCCTCGGAGCAGGTGAGCATCCACAACGTGACCTTCGAGCCGCGCTGCCGCAACAACTGGCACATCCATCACGCCACGAAGGGTGGCGGTCAGATTCTCATCTGCGTGGCCGGCCGTGGCTGGTACCAGGAGTGGGGCAAGCCCGCCCGTCAGCTGATGCCCGGCGATGTGGTGAACATCCCCGCCGGCGTGAAACACTGGCACGGTGCCGCCGCCGACAGCTGGTTCGCCCATCTGGCCGTGGAGGTTGCCGGCGAGCAGACCAGCAACGAGTGGCTGGAGCCCGTCAGCGACGAGGCATACGACCAGCTCGGGAAATAAAGCACAGGAAGACCAAGATATGTCCCGTCAGCGACGAGGTCTGCTACCGACCCGGGAAATGAAGAGCGGGAGGACGCAGGGATATGCACCTTTCCCGTGCAGTTTCCGTGGATTTCCGCACGGATTTGATGCAGCCCAAACGGGTACGTCAACTCGGTTTGTGCCGCAAGGCATCTGGCGGTGCCGGGAAGGCACCACACGGAAAGCACTCGGCATCCCACGGGAATGAGATGCCGAGTGACGGTCACCTCGGACTATGGGCTGCCGAGGTATTGAAAAATCAGTTTCACCTGCCGCACGCTGTACGTGTGGTCGTGGGGCGACTCGGGGCCGTCGCGCAGGGCACGGTCCAGACTGCGGTTCACCGCAATCCACTCGTTGAGCTTGCGCAGGGCGTATTTCTCGGAGCAGGCCGGGAAGTAACGCAGCGCAAGGTCCTTCTTGTAGTAGGGTTTCAGCGGGAGACGGTTCTCCTCGAAATCCGCCGCATCGTACAAGGGAGTGGATTTATCATTGGCCGTTTTGTCAATATTCTTCATTGTTAATTTTCTCATCTGATTGTACTTTCACACCTTCTTTCCTCCTTTTCGGGTGAGGATGGGATGGAGTGAATTTGGGTTCAAAGGTTCAGGGTTCACCTATAAACCCTCTAAAAATCGCGTTTTTCATTTTTCCGATACTTATCTCCCTCTTTAACAATGATTTGCGCCTCTTTAGCACGCTTCAGCATCCGCTTGGCCGATGAGGTGGACATCTGCATGTCTACCGCCGCCCTGATGAACTCTGAGTAGGTAAACAACTCCGGCAGTTTGCTTAGAACCATTTCCAATTCGTCAGCTTTTTTCATTGCTACAGGAGCGTTCTTGCTCTGCGGCAATGCGGTGCTGAGCAGAAAGCTGTGCTGCAACAACGTCTCGGCGATGCGCAATGCGTTGTCGAAATCCACGTCCGTGCAGGTGAGTGTGTCCATGCCCAGCAAGTAGTCGTCCCACTGACGGAAGATGGTGAAGAGCGATGCCAGACGGCAGGTGAGCACCCCGTTGCGAAACAATATACTACTGGTAGACTCCTGCTCGGTCACCCGGTGGCGTTGGGTCAGTCGGGTGAAGTGCTCGGTGTGACGGCACCACTGCTCGTGCGTGAACTTCACCTGCACGGGACGTTCCAGCAACTTGCGGTGCATCGGGTAGAGCTCTTTGCCCAGGTCGGTGAACACGGTATCCAGGTCGGTTTCGTTCTCGTCCGGCTCGCACGAGCGCCACTCAAACTCCTGCTTCAGCGTGTAGAGTGCGAAGCGGCTGAAGAGTCCGGCCTCCAGTGTCTGGAAGAAATTGTTGAACTGCTCCTGAGTGCCCGACATGCAGACGGCCACATGAGGTTTGCTGGCCACGATGGGCTTGGCGCCATCGGTCTTGAACGCCGATGAGATTTCCTCGTGATGAGCGGCCTTCAGCAGCACGTCCTCGAAGTGTCCATAGTCCTGCTTCACCGAGCTGGTGATAGACATTATCTCCGTGGTGAGCATGATGACCCCCACATCGCCGGCCGACTTCACGCTTTGCACGAAACGTCCCTTGCTGGTCACGGGCGGCAATTTCAGGTAGATGTACTGCGGCTCTTCCGGTTGCTCGGCATATTCGGCTTCCGGCTGTTCTCCTTTGCGGGATTTGCCACGTTTCTTCCCCTTCGTTTCCCACAGCCATTTCTGCTTCTCGTACTCTTTCATACGGCTGGCGTTCAGCTCATCGTAATACTTCTGGGTAGCGTCCAGCAAATGGGAGACCGCCGAGGAGACGCCTTTGCCGCTTGCCGGAGGCGCTACGAAGCCGAGGTAGAAATGGGGCGAGTAGCTCTTCATGGCGTACAGGAAATAGACACGGGGCAGCATCACTCCACAACAGCAGAGCGTACAGAGCAGCATGAGGTCCCGCTCACGAGCTGACGACGCGTATGCCGTGCAGCGACGGAGGAACTCGGGCATGGTGGCGAACACTTCAGACGGGATGAGAGGAGAGTTTTTCCTCAGTTCGTTGTTGTGATAGCGAATTCCTTCGGGAGTGTCGTCCAGCAGTTCATCATCCGAATTCCCATCCTCCTCGGATGGTAAAAAATCTGGAATGTCATTTCCAGAGTAGGTTCTAGGTGAACCCTGAACCTTGTGAACCTTCTGAACCCAATTCGGACCCCACTGATTTTCCATAAAATACTGATAACCAGCGTAAACCCTACTTAGGATATCCCGACGGGTAAAGTCGTCGCTGTAGTGGCGTTCTGCGAAAATATTACACATCTCGTCCAGCTCTTCACGCGAGAATCCGCTGTGCGCCGCCTCACGTCCCAGCTTCAGCGCGATGTTGTTGCGGTCGCCACGTACGAATGGATTGGCATGCTCGAATCGGTCCACGAAGCTGCGGATGAAGCCGGGTGCGGACAGAGGCTGGTTGCCCGCAGCTCCGTTTAGCGCAGAATTCCCGGCATGGGAATCCGCCGAAGCCGAACCTCCAAGGAGGGAGGAGCCCGCCGGAACAGAGAGCTTCATAGACCCACCCACCTGGTCAGCCGAGGCCGAAGCGTCTTCATTAGAAGAGGAACCCTGCCGATGGTCAGACATCTCGTCGGCGTTTCCCACAGGTTGGACCGTCGATGAGGAGGTCGAAGAGTCTACGTCAGAGGAGCCCTGCCGATGGTCAGTCATCTCGTCGGCGTTTCCCACAGGTTGGCCCGTCGCTGCCTGCAGCGGAGAGGGAGGCGGTTCGGGAGCGTTCTCCATTGTGATGTTGGCAATTTCGACTTTGTAGGGCTCCACGTCGGGCCGATAGAATGCCTCCGGGTCGTAGGAGAAGAAGCAGGGTTGGGTGGAGATGCCGCACTTCAGGTCGTAGGGGTGCTGCAGTCTCGAGCTCAGCCAGCGTCCGATGCTGTGGTAGAGCGTGTCGTAGTCGGCCACCTCGTCCTCGGGACGCACTTTCACCAGCACTTTCACGCCGTGGCCAGAGGGGCTGACGAAAGCCGCCACCACGTGCGGCAATGTGGCCGAGACTGTCCGCACCTCCACCGTACGGCCGTCCGTGTGGTCGAAGTCGAAGCAGAGCAGTCCGCTGAGTGACACCAGGTTCTTGCGGGCATGTCCGCCACGGCAGCACCCTATGGGCACGAAGCACGGCAGTCCGTCCTTCAGCCGCTTCACCTTTGCGGCCGAGCCTTGATTGTTAATACACTCGCGCAAGGCTTCGATCCGGGACTTGCAGGCCCCCGTCTTCACCTTACGCATGATTTCTCTCATGCTGACATCGGTGGAGGACTTGCTCCACACGCTGTCAAATTGCGACACTTTCATCGCATCAATGGAAATATTTTCCACGTCAGTAAGATTTTAAATTTATATTTTGTAAAGCAACGACTCTATCTCATTGCCGATGTAAAATTAAGCAGATTTATTTTCATACGCAAATTTTTCTTTGGTTGATATTGTTAGAAATGAAGCAGAAAACATATGTTTTTTCATGTTTGTATATTATAACGTGCGCACGCGAAGCAAACACTTTGATTTTTATGTTTATTTAACTATTAGGAGGGCAAAGAAAGCAGAAAGAAACAAAACAGTCAAGAATATTCCCTCTAATTATCAAATTTATTATATTTGCAGAATAAACCCAAAAACGCAAGCAATATGAAGAATTTACTAGTTTCCCTTGTATCCATGACACTATTGTTGTCGTGCGGTTCAAAGGATGAGACCTCCAATTTCAATGAATTATTATCAGACTAAAAAGTTTGGTGGTATCAGATAGTTTTCGTACCTTTGCGACTATGGATCAGAAAGGTACGGACAAATGTACAACTATAAACAAGGAACAACAATATGAACACAATATTTTTGAAAATAACGTGTGCGATGATGACCGCCCTGCTGCTTGCCTCCTGCTCGCAAGACGAGATACCGGGCAATGACCGTTTGCCCGAAGGCAAGTATCCGTTGGAGATTGCCTCCGTGACGATGGATGTACAAGGCTACGAACAGACGTGGAACGCACCGCAGACACGACTCAGTGAGAAACCTGACAGAATGGGCAGCGATTGGACTTGGGACGGCACGGAACAGATAGGTGTGCAACTCTATGACGATGGCGATGTAGCTACCTATACTCTGAACGCCGACCAAACGCTGACACCCGACAAGACATTGTATTGGAAGAATAAGCAATCAACCACTGTTTCAGCCTGGTATCCAGCCGAA
>CAVINS010000037.1:33170-36379 GCA_963643925.1 Bacteroidaceae bacterium | reverse complement strand
GGTCTACCGGGCGGCCCTGCGCCGTTGCCGCGAGAACGAAGAATGGGCGCATCTCCACATCCCCGACAAGGTGTGGGACGACGTGTTCCATGCTTTCGACCTCTCGCACGTCGCACGTCTGTGGGCGGACGCACATCGGCTCCTCTCCGGGCATGATGATATGGTCCCGCTCTCCGACATCGAGCAGCGCAACATCGAGATGGGCTTCACCCAGCTCGCCGAGAAGTGGATGGACGAAAGTTCCCTCTTCGGCTCTCGCGTCAAGGTCGCCAAGGAGTACGTCGAAATGTTCCGGAGCAAGAAGACAATGCTACAGCGCACCGACGTGTATGTCACGGCAGAAGACGAAATGCGTCGCGCCAAACTTATCAACATTTAACAACCAATATCAAACACCATGACAAAACAGTATTACATTCATCGCTGCGGATGCAAAGCGCACAACAAGAAGACCGAGGCGCTCGCCGACTATCTCCGCACGCTCAACTTCACGCTCGTCTCCTTCACGTCGTCCTTCGGCCTGCAGGAGTTCGCCAGCCAGATCAAGGACAAGGTCGCCGACCTCAACGTGCGCTACCACCACGGCAATGACCTCACCGTCACCGTCTCCGACTTCGGCGCCGTCACCATTGCGTTCCACGACAAACCCAACGGCGAGGCTGTCGCCACCATCATGCTCTATCCCGTCAAGTTCACTATTGGCGAAGACACACGACTTATCGACTTCATCTAAGCCAGAAACACCATGACAAGAAAGGAATATATCCGCATCAACCAGCAGCTCGAGCAGCTGCGCTGCATCGCCCACCAGTATCACTGCTTTGGGCAGACCATCGAAAGCATCATCCAACAACTTGAAGATAAGGTCAAATGAAAACACGTCAAGCTAAGAAAATCCTCAAGCATTACAACGGAGGACGACGTAGTCACGTCAACCCATACTGGTACTACCGGATGGTCAATTACGTCTGCTTATACTGCGCACGTGGCGAAGGCCGCCGCGACCATCGCATCGCAGAGGCGATACGCCTGCAGCGCCGCCTCTGGCGCTTAGGCACCACCTGGCGATGCCAGCATCCGGGAAAGCGAATGCAGGCGGCAGCCGGCTTGTCCTGGCTCTGCAGAAAGTTCTACGAGTCTGCAGTCTCGCAACACTTATAGCTCTCTCCCTCATCACGCTGCTTACCTTTGTAGCGTTTTAGTCACGGATAGTAAGGCACGCAGCATACGATAGCCTACAGCGTGCCCTACTTCCCAAGCCGACACACTATGAACCAGGACATTCAGTACACCGGATTTTCAGCCGTCCCTTCCGACTATGCCTGCGCCGACGGCCAGCTGGCTGCGTCGTTCAACCTCGTCTCCGAAGACGGGGCGCTGCAGCCTGTCCTGCCGCCTGCATCCCTCTTCGCACTTGGCGAGGGGCAGACTGTTGTGTTCATACACAAGACGGCTTCCTACACGCATTACATCGGCGTCGCGACCGACGACAGCAAGGCCGAAGACGAGGTGTTCTATATCGACAGCACAGACGGCACCCATGCTACACACAGCATCGGTGCTGTTCTGGGCGTCGACCACTTCAACGCCGTCGGCAACACGCTTCTGTGCTTCACGCGGCTCGGCATCTACTACTTCCTCTGGAAGGACGGCCAGTATGCCTACCTTGGCGACCACCTGCCCAACGTGCAGATGTCGTTCGGGCTCGTCGGCCATCCGCGTCTCTTCAGCATCAGCGACGACAGCGAAGACACGTTCTCCGTCAAGTTCACGGCTTCCGACGACTACTACATGGACCAGTTCAACGTCGGCTCCATCGGCAGCTACTCCATCACCGCGTCAGGCACCTACGGCACCTTCGACGAGGACGACCAGTCCACCGTCACGTCCATCATCATGGCGAAGGTCAACAAGTTCATCGCCGCCGAGACGGTCAACAGCGGGCGCTTCTGCTTCCCGTTCTTCGTCCGGTTCGCCATGCGGCTCTACGATGGCTCCGTCGTCTGCCATTCGGCACCCGTCCTCATGAACCCGTCTACGTCGGCAGCACCGGTCGTCTCCTTCCAGAAGGCTACGTTCCGGTCCGACCATGGCGTCGAGTTCACCGGCTGCGACATCATGCTCGTGGCCGCCGACCTCAACTGGCGCCTCGTCTTGGGCAAGGACACGCTCGCCGACTGGACCGACATCATCTCCAGCGTCGACGTGTTCATCTCCAAGCCCATCTACACTTACGACCAGAGCGGCAAGATCAAGTCGTTCAACGACCGCGACAACTATGCGTCGAAGTTCATCGGGCGTCTCTATGCCGACAACACCACCTCCGACGTCACCAAGCCGGCGGAAGACGAGGTGCTCGGCAAGTTCGCCAGCAAGGAGTTCCTCAACTGGTACGCCGAGTATGACTACTCGCAGATCTACGCCATCTACTTCTCCGACAAGCGCACCTACCCGTCCGCTACATTCCAACTGCCGGAGTTCACCGACAACAAGGTCAGCGAGTCCATCACCGACAATGCGGCCTTCTACAAGCTCTGTTCCATCGACTTCGACGACATCGTCAATGCCGGCGCTACGCGCCACGACATCGTTATCGACGACGACTACCTGCAGTCGCTCACCACGCGAGAGGTCATGACCGACGACTATCTCTCGCACGACCAGCTGCATGCCGACTACTCTTTTGCCTACAACGCCCGCCTGAACCTCGCCGGCGTTAGCCGGAAGCCGTTCGCCGGCTTCTACCCGCAATCGCTGTTCGCGTTCTGCAACACCAGGTTCAACTTCGCCATCTCCGACGCTGCGACCTACACGCTCGCCATCACCGAGACCGGCACGCCGCCGTCCGACTGGATGGCCTACACGTTCATCAAGGAGAATGGCGAGACGTATGTCGTAGCCAGCGAGTTCCCCAGCCAGTTCTATCTGGCCGACTGGTTCAGCGCCACGTCGTCCACCGGAGCACGCGAGAAACGCTCCTGGGGCACATGGTTCTTCTATCCCAACACCAATGCCTACCGCATGGTCATTCACTGTGCGAACCGGTATTTCGCCGTCGACCTCAAGGCACACGACTTCCTGAACGGTGCCTACTGCCTCCTCGACTATGAGCAGGTACGCGACGGGTCGTCCGGTGTCTCGCTGCCGGCTGTCGCCATCGGCGAGTACGACAAGACTTATCCCATATCGGCGCCCAACAAACTCTACAC
>CAVINS010000037.1:6940-33160 GCA_963643925.1 Bacteroidaceae bacterium | reverse complement strand
CTACACTTCAGAGGTCGACAACCCGTTCTACTTCCCCGTCACCGGCATCAACACCGTCGGCACAGGCTCCATCATGGGCATCTGCGCTGCGGCCAAGGCGCTCTCGCAGGGACAGTTCGGGCAGTTCCCGCTCTACGCCTTCAGCGACGACGGCGTCTGGGCGCTCGAGGTGTCCTCGTCGGGTACGTATTCTGCCAAGCAGCCCATCACACGCGACGTCTGCATCAGCAGCCAGGGCATCACGCAGCTCGATTCGGCAGTGCTCTTTCCGACCAAGCGGGGCTTGATGTTGGTCTCCGGCTCCAACGCCATCTGCATCTCCGATGCCATCAACTCCGAGTTCCCGTTCGACGCAACGGCGCTGCCCGGCTTCACCAAGATGCACGACATGATGGGCCACGGTGCCGGCGACGCGTGTCTGCCCACCATGCCCTTCACAGAGTTCCTTGCGAGCTCGCGCATGATCTACGACTACACCCACCAGCGGGTCATTGTCTATGCGCCCGGAGTGTCCTACGCCTACGTCTACTCGCTGCGCACGCAGCAGTGGGGCATGGCCTATTCCGACATCGCCTCGCATCTCAACTCTTACCCCAACGCCATGGCCATGACCAGCCAGCGCGAGCTCGTCGACTATTCAGTGACTGATGCCGACAGCGTCAGCTGTCTGTATGTCACGCGACCGCTCAAGCTGGGAGCACCCGACGTGCTCAAGGCCGTCGACAACGTCATACAGCGGGGCTTCTTCCGGCAGGGACACATCGCGTCGGCACTCTACGGCTCGCGCGATCTCTTCCACTGGCACCTCGTCTGGTCCTCACGCGACCACCGGCTATGTGGCTTCTCTGGTGCACCCTACAAGTATTACCGCGTCGCCGGTGTAGGCACCATTGCCGACGACGAAAACATACATGGTGCGTCGGTGCAGTTCACCACGCGCCACACCAATCATCCAAGATAACGGTTTCATATAATATATAAGTGTTTGCTTAGTTTCATAGGTAAGGTATTTAGGTTTTTAATGTTGAATGTTGAATGTTGATTTAACGGAAGAGGCCGGGATGCGTGATGCACCCCGGCCTCTTTTTCAACTACACAAAATAACAAAAACAATCTTCTATCTCGTATCTCACATCTTTTCTATGCCAGCCAGTGCTGTCGTATGCGTGTCCGCGTCATGCGGGCAGCCAGCGCCGACCGTATCTCGCTCTCTGCGGCGTCGGCCTTCTCCAGCCACGCCCCGGCCTTCTCGGTGTTCGCCACGCTCATCCAGTCTGCCAGCGCACGGCACACCAGGTATTCGTGTATCAGCCGCTCCAGCCACTCCGCGGTCGTCTGCGAGAAGGCGCCCGGCACGCTCATCTCTATCTTGTACACGGGCGTCTCCTTCAGCGTGTCGTCGAGCACCGTCTCCACCACGCTCCTCTTCGTGAACGGGTAGAGCATCTCCGTGCAGCCGGCCACACACAGGTCCAGCATGCGTGTCACGCGGTCCACGTTGCCGGCCTCGCCGATGTCGGTCAGCGTGTGGCGGGCTTCCTCGTTGTCCGTCGACATCACGTGCCCTTCCACGTAGGCCATGTTGCGGATGTCATACAGCAGCTCGTCACGCTTGAAGGTCAGCGTCACGGCTATCTTTCCGTCACCGGCTATCTCGTAGGTACAGCTCATCGCATGCCTCCTTCCTGTCGCTTACGCCGTCGGTCGCGACGGCCGACTTCTCTTACTCACCGCCTGTGCTATGTTCTCCAGGCTTCTCGTGGCCAGCGCCACATACTGCTCGGCATCGGCCTTGTTCGTCACCATGTACCACTCGGCGATCGTCGTGTTCTTCAGGTAGTCGTGCACCGCCTCGCCCACGCCGGCCGTCGCTGCCTCGTTGAAGTTGCTCGGCATCTGCAGCGACAGCGACAGGTCCGTCTTTCCGTCGTAGTGACTGTTGTCCGTGCTGGTGCCGTCCTCGTCCAGATATTCCGACAGCACGGTCTTCACCTCGGCAAAGCCTTTCTTAATTGAGCGCAGTATCTTCTCGCGGTTCTCCTCGTCCTCCGAGGCGAACATGCTCGCCACCTCCTTGTGGTTGGCCGCATTCTGTATAGTGCGGCCGCGAAGGTACGTCTCGTTCATGATGTCGTACAGCAACCAGTCTATCTTGATGGTCACCTTCACTTCCTTCTTGTTGTCTGCCATTGTCTCTTCCTTTTATGCGTTATTTTATCATTAGTCCTGCGGACGTGTCGGGCGCCGGCGGCTGTAGAGCAGACGCTCGGCGCTCATCATCAGGTCGGCGGCCTGCGTGTAGTAGTCCTCCTGCTCTGCCTTGTTCGCAAACTTGAACCACTGCGCCACGATGCTCGCCACGAAGTAGTTGCGCACCGTGCTCTGCACGCTCGCCGTCAGCTCCTTGTCGAAGTTCTTGCTCACCTCCAGCTCGGCAACATAGGCCGTGCGTGCCTTCTCGTCCGTGTCCGTCACGGCCCGCGTCGCTCCCGACAGCAGCATCTCTTTCAGACGCTCGTTGCAGGCCAGAACGCTCTCCTCCCAGAACCGGCTTAGTGTCGACAGGTCCGCGTCCGTCGCCAGGATGCGGTCATGGGCTGTCGCGTCGCCGTCGATCAGCTTGGCGCCGGTGTATTCGGTAGCCTTGGCCACCTCGCCGTACACGTCGTCCTGGTATATGGTGATCTCTATCTTCTCCATGTCTAAAATGCTATCAGTGAATATGTCAGTCCTATTCCCACGTATGGCTGCAGGCCTCCGTGCGGTGTCAGTCCGTAGCCGCCTGTCAGTCCGAGATGCCAGCGTGCTCTCCGGCGCTGTGTCACCGTCACCGTCTCATGCGTCGCGTATGTCTCTATGCTGTCCAGACGGGCTTCGTAGCCGCTCACCCATGCCGTATAGCTTGCGCCCCGGTATGTCCGTTGCGTGATGGGCAGGCGCACCGTGCAGCTGTCTGTGTCACGCTCGGAGGGTGTGCCGGTCGTGTCGCTTGTCGCTTCGGGCTTGGCGGGCACGCGCACCGTCACATAGCGCACCACGGCGCTGTCGTGTGCCACAGGCTGGTAGCAGCGCACGGTGTCCGTCACCGTCACGCGCACCGTGTCCGCCTGTGTGGTGGCATGCTCTGCCGCCTCGCGTCTGCCGGCAAGCAGCAGTAGCACGATGCCCAGCGCCAGCACCGCTGCCAGCAGCTTCAGCTCCGTCCGTCCTCTATCCATACGCCGCTATGTATCGCTTGATCGCCGCCACATGCAGGTCTGCCACCTGCTGCACGCCTTCGTCGCTAAGCAGGTAGGCCACGTCGTCCTCGTTGTCTTGGAAGAGGTTCTCCGTTAGCACAGCCGCACACTGTGTGTCGCGGCAGATGCACAGGTCCTGCGCTATCCATCCTTCCTTCGGCACGCTCCGGTTGCCCAGCAGCGAGCGCTCGGCAGCCTCATCCCACAGCAGCTTCGCCAGCGCCTTGCTCCGGGCAGAGGCGTTCAGCGACACATGGGCCGAGAAGCCGCGGGCCGAATGCCACCGGCCGTCGGCGCCTGCGGCATTGTGGTGTATCGACACCAGCAGCACGTCCTTGGCGCCATGCTTCGCGCAGTAGCCATTGGCCCGGCGCACACGCTCGCGCAGCTTGGTGTCGGTATATTCCGGCACCAGCAGATGGGCGTCCACACCACTCTCGCGCAGGGACCGCACCACCAGATAGGCTATCTCCCTGGCCTTCTCGTATTCCTTCAGCCGTCCGTCGGGGCTTTGCTTGCCCGGTGTCTCACGGCCGTGTCCGTTGTCAATCAGTACCACCATGGTCGTTCTTCGCTTTCAATCCACTCAAGTCCACGTCAAAGTGTCTCGACGTCTTGTCTATCATGATGCGCTGCAGCATGCGCCACAGCCGGCCCTCGCTCTCCGTCCGGCAGCTGCTCTCGTTCTCCAGCATGCTCCAGGCCTGTTCGAAGCAGATGGCGCCTGTCACCACGTACGACAGCGGGATGTTCACATGCACAAACACCCAGTGCTCTGCCATGTATGCCAGCACGATGGCCCACAGGCGTTTCGGTATGGTGTCCTTCACCGTCTTGCCGAAGGCGAACGACGTGAACTTCGCTGCCTCACGCTGCGTCTTGTCGGGGAACGTCTTGTGCACCCGGCGGTCCAGCCGGTAGGCTGTGTATGCGTCGCTTAGGATGAACACCACGGCTACCACGGCCAGCGGGAAGGCCGGGTTAAACTCGGCCACTATCCAGCCCAGTGCTCCGCCGATGCCCATCGCGATCATCTTCCATATCTTCAATGTGATACTCATCTCGCTCTGTGTATATATATGACGGCAAATATACAACGCCTTCCCGCTTCACGTCCTTTATCTGTTGTGCGTCAGCACAGCAGCCACCACATCAGCACGAAGCCCAGGCACGCGCCCAGCACGCCGGCAGCAAGGTCTATCAAGTCGAAGGCATCGTCGTCGGTGCTGTCAAAGTAGTCGGCGGCCTCCTTCGCTATCGCCACCAGCACGCCGCCTATCGCGCCCTCGGCGGCATACACCTCTGCAGCATAGCCGGGGTCCACCTTCGCAAACACCAGCGCCGTCAAGAAGGTCACCGTCAGGATGCCGATGAAGTGGGCCACTCTGTCCATGCCCACACGCTCTATCATCTCATTCAGTTTTCTCATATTTCTATTATGTTGGTTCGTCCGTCGTCGTATTTGAAGTATGGCGCACCGCAGTTCCTCACAGCCACGTAGTACGCCAATGCCCACAGCGCCATCCACTTCCGTTTCACCCAGCAGTGGCCTCCGCGCTTCACCGTCAGCATCATGTTACCCAGCAGCCGAAGGTCGGCTTCCATGCGGTCTTCCTCTGTGCCGCCGCGGTCGTAGTCGTCGTCATGCACGCAGCAGGCCGCATAGAAGGCCTGGGCGTATGGGGGCCGAAACCATTTCAACCACCCCGTCTCACAGCCGCATCCGTTACTCATAGGCCGCCCAGTCCATGCTGTCCTTCTCTTCCCAGCCGGCCTGCAGGCATTGCTGGATATGCCCGATGCACGTCGTGTAGAAGTCCGTGAACGTCGTCATGTCCTCAAACGTGTAGTACTGCGCCTCGCCGTCCGCGTCCTCGCCCAGCTTGAATTTCAGCGGCAGCGTCTGTCCCTGCAGCTGCACGGCAAGGTCGTAGGCGGCCTTGTAGTTGCGCTGGTTCTCTTCGCTTAGCCACACCTGCATGCCCTGCCACCGGCAGCCGCTCTCAATCTTCTCGTCCGTCTGCCGGTCTATCAGCCGATGGATGTCCTCACGCACCTCCGACAGCGCCGGACGGTGGTCGTAATACTTTCGCCACTCGTAGCCCTGCCCGTCCTCTTCTCCATGGCCGTAGAGCAGCAGGTAGTTGTCCTTGCCGATCTCCACCAGCCTGTCCTGGCGCTCCTTCGCACCGCAACACTTGTAAAAGTCAGTCTTTGTCATAATCGTCCGTTTATGTAAATTTGTATTTTACTTTGTTCCCGCCAAAATATTCTGCAGCTATCACCGTCGAGAAGGGTATCTCGCCCATCGCGCTTAGCGTCTCCAGGTTGCTCTTCATCTCATCGCTGTCGGTGAAGAACTTACTCAACTCGCCGGTCCTCGTGTCCCGAAACTGCACCAGCCAGCGCTCGCCGTAACGTGTCTTCACGTCACGCTCATAGTCCAGTATCTCTATGCGCACGTTCACCAGCTGGCGCAGCTGCGTCGTCCCGTTGACAAAGCGCTTCTTGCCGTCTTTCGGGGTGTAGGTCACCCCAAGCTCCGCAAAGCTTTTCATGTGCTCTTTTCGCGCCTTCCGCTTGATCTTGTTGCTTTCCGCATGGTGCAGCATCGTCTCCAGCAAGTGGGTGCTCTGGGCATGCTTCGCCATGCCCCACAGCGAGCCCACAAGGGCCTTCCGGCGTTTCCGGCTCGTCACCTGTCGCAGCTTGCGTGCAAACCGTTGCTTCACCCGTTTGCGCAGCCGCACATGGCCGTCGGGGTACATCACATAGCCCAGAAAGTCCAAGCCTTCCGCCACCGGAAACACACGCTCGTTCGGCTTTATCTCCTGACAGATGCCGTCCACACATTCATGCACCAGCGCCCGTACCTCCCACAGCTCTGCCTTGCTCCCGGCAAGCACCACACCGTCGTCACAGTAGCGGTAGTAGTGCTTCACGCCGTAGCGGTCCTTGAGCTGGTGGTCCAGCGCTTGCGACAGCAGCATGTTGCACAGCCCTTGCGAGGCGCGTAGGCCTATGCTCATGCCCTTCGGCAGCAGCCGCACGAAGCGTTCCACGATGGTCAGCAGGCGTGCGTCCTTGAAGGTCCGGCGCAGACACTGCATGATGATGTCCTGGTCCACGGTCTCGTAGAACTTCCGGACGTCAAACTTGTAACAGTACCTGGTGCCCTCCGGGTCGTCCCTCATGTCGCGCATGATGTATGCCTTCAGCTCATGCAGCCCTCTGCCCTTGATGCTGGCCGAGGTGGTCCGCACATACCGGCGGTGCAGATGGCGGTCCACGGGTGTCATCACGGCGTTCACCGCTATGCGCTCGCTCATCGGGAACACCTGTATGTTCCGCTCCTTGCCGCCTTCGCGCACGAGCCGGGCATGGAAGTGCCGCACCGTCAGCGTGCCGTCTTCTATCTGTTGCTTCAGCTTAGCGAGGAAGGTCTCTCGGTGCTCCAGCAGCCAGCGGCCTTCCTTCAAGTTCTTACGGTACGTGCCGCGCACCACCGTGTCGAAGGCTTGCTCAAGGTTCGCCTGCGCCACGATCTCTTCTATGATGTGCCCGTCACGTTGCATTATTGTTGCGCTTTTTGTATAATGCTTGTTTAACTTTTTTGTTTATTGGTTCTCCTTCAGTTCCGCCGGTCTAAGGCCGTCGGGATGTCTCCCTACCAGTCTCTACCGGCTTCTTGTCGTTTTTCAGCTTTCCGCAGGGGCTCCTGCGCTTCTGCTGCGGTTCGGGCTTCTCGTCCGTCTGCTCTCCGCCATCGCGTAGCGGTATGCCGTAGGGACGATTTCCTAAAGGTGTGTGTTCTGTGTGCAAGCCGCGCCCCGTTGTTCCTGTTCGCATTCGACGATGCGTTGTTCGCGTTCGCATAAGCGAGACCGCCGTTCGCATTGCCGTTGTTATTCGAGCGACCAACCACGCGGCCGATGAAGCCCTCTGCCGTTGCTCCCCTCATCGAGAGGGGGAGCGTATATTTCTCTTTGTCATATTTCTTTACATTCCCGTTTTCTGCGGTCGGTCGCCCCGTGGCCGGGGCGACACGCTTTGTCGTTTTCCGTTCTTTCGCTTCTTCGCTCTTACGCTATGTCGTTCTCTACGCTTATCGCGCCTCTGAAGGCAAGCCGCGCCCCGTTGTACCAGCTCGCATACGACGATGCGTTGTTCGCGCTCGCATAAGCGAGACCGCCGTTCGCATAGCCGTAGTTATTCGAGCGACCAACCACGCGGCCGCGAGAACCGGAATACCATTGCCCGTCGCAGTAGTTCTGGGCCCACACAGAGCTGTCGCTCGTCAACTTGCTGGCGATGATGTCACAGTGCCGGCCGTGCTTCACTCTGCCGATGCAGCGTCCGCTGTCGGTCACACCCTGCACCACGCGCTCGGTCTTCGTCAGCGGGTCGAAGATGTGCCACTTCCCGTCTATCGGGTCGCTGTTGTTCGAATCGAGCATCTTCGTCTTCTTCCACTCGGCATACGTGCTGATATTCACGCCGACGTTGTCCATCGCCTCCCAGGTGCAGCCGAAGAAGCTCTCGAAACCCATACACTTGTTGCCAGAGAGCTGCCCGCGCTCCGAATCGCTGTTGCCCAGCGTGTCGGCATAGCCCGTCGTGCCGCCGGCACCGCGGCCGTAGCCGCACAGCAGCTGCGCGTCTCTGTTGCCGGTCAACGAGTAGTACAGGTTTGCCATCACCTTCGACATCTCGTAGTCGAAGAGCTGGTAGCCCTGCCCGCGCCGGGCCGCGAGGTTCATCAGGTCTTTGCAGGTGTAGTGAAGCGTGCCCACGGGTGTGTTCGTCGGGTTTCCCTCGCCATCATAGGTCCACTCCGATGAGGTCGTTGACGTGCCGTCGCCGCACCTGACGGTGGCGTTGCTGATGCTGCGCAGCTGTGTCAGCGTGTCCACGCTCGCATGATACACACCGCCGAGGCATTCCTGCTGCTCCACCCAGTCGGGCTCGATGGCTTCTATCTCCGCAGAGTCCACAGCGATGGCTTCCAGCGTGTTGTTCTTGATGTTCGAACCAAACACGAAGGCCACAGCGCCGTCAGGCACGTCCGTGAAGATGTAGTCGCCCTCTACGTAGTCGAACATCGTGTTCGACACAGCCATGTTGTACTTGCCGATGATCACGCCATCGGCGTTCACAAACACGCCGCCGATCTGCTGGTGGTTCACGCCCGGCCAGCGCACCTGCTTCATGCCGGTCACGTCGATGCGGTAGGCGTTGTAGCCGCTCGTCGTCACCAGCACGCCGTCACTGTTCAGCGTACTCTCGCCGACGGTCACGGCAGTCACCGTCACTGCCACATTCTCCGCATACACGATGTCCTTCAGCACATGCCGGTTGATGGCGTTCGCCGTGCTAAGGGGCTCGCTCTCCGACGACGACCAGCAGATGTACTTCTTCTGGTTCTTGTAGTCGTCCACACCCTTGTACCAGCAATGGGGGATGCGCATCATCACGTCAAAGCCGGCGCCGGTCGTGTCCTTATAGTCAAACTCCGTGCCGTCCACCAGGTTGTGGTAGTTCGCGTTGCTGATGCGCTCGCCTTCCCACACGCCGGTCTCCGTGTTCAGCTTGCCCTTCACGGGTACCAGGCGCTGGCGGATGCGGGTCACATGGCCGCTCGCCACATACGTCTCGCCCGTCGTGCCGTTGTCGAGGTTCGTCACGTTCTTCGGGTCGTTCACCGTGTCGTCAAACACCACCGTGCTATACTGCGAGTTGATCACCTCCAGGCGGGGGAAGTACGTCTGCAGCGCCTTCAGCTCGCTCGCCTCGATGAGCTCCTTCAGGATCCACCGGCCTATGATGCCACTACACTGGCCGCTCTCCTCGTAGGTCGTGCCGCTGGCGTCGATGCCCACGGCACCGCTCGTCTTCATCGCACGCAGCATCTCCACGCTCGCCGTCGTCTTCACGTCCGGGATGCGGATGCTCTTCAGTGCCGAGGCTGCGGTGACGGCCTGCAGCAGCTGCATGGTGTCCACGCCCGGGCAGCTGTCGAGGAAGAACTTCGTCACCTTCTCCATGCCGGCCACAGTCAAGCCGCCGGGGTACGACAGCTTCGGCAGGTTCTTCAGCCACAGCGTCGTCATCGTGGCGGGCAGCTGCAGCGTCTCCACAGGGGCTGTCTCCGCGATGTCGATGTTCGACAGCTGACTGCCGGCGGCCAGCACTTCCTTCAGGCGGGGGCAGTACGTGGCGCTCACGTTCGTGACCTTCGTGTTCCGGATGTCTATCCGGCGCAGGAAGCTCTTGTTGCCGAGGTTCAGCTGGGTGATGGCGCCGCTGCCTTCCACCGGGCTGTAGTCCTCGCCGCCCATGATGAGCTCCTGCAGCAGGGTGCAGGTCGAGATGTCCCAGCCCTCCGCCTTCGGCGTGCAGCCGCTAAGGTCGAGGCTCGCCAGCTTCGACGCACCGAACACATACAGCATCGTGCCGCTGCCGTCGGCAGTCACGCCGCTCTTCAGCGTGTAGCTCTCGCCGGCCTTCAGGTAGCACGAATCGGTGCAGGTGTCGGCACGGTCCACGCCGAGGCCGAAGAAGGCGTCCTGTGCGGCAGTGATGGTGATCTTGATGTCGGTGCCCACCGCACGCATCTTGAACGGGTTGTTGTACAGGTCGCCCACCTGGTAGTAGCCGTCTCTGTACGAGAAGCGTTTTTCGAAGGTCTCCGGCAGGTCTTCCTGGCGCAGGCCGTGCACGGCGTAGTAGTAGTTGGCGCCTTCCTTCGAGTTCTCGATGTACTTGCGCTCGCCGTCAAATGAGCTGACGACCTTCGCATACTTCGCGATGCGGTCTGTTATCCACAGCTTCTCGCAGCCGGCAGCACTGAAGATCTTGATGCCGTCGGCCTCTGCAAGGCGCATGTCGCCGGCGATGTCGTGCAGCGTCACGGTGCTCGCACCGTTCGCGCTCGTCCACAGCGTGCTGGCCGAATATGTCTGCTTGAACATCACCGAGTTCCAGCCTTGATAGTAGTGCTTCGGATCTTCCTTCGCATCAAGGTCCCAGGGTACCGTCAGGCCGCAGTCGTTGTCTGCAAGCCATGTGCAGTCGCCGTCATACCAGTGGTTGAAGTAGGCGCGTGTCTTGCCCGTCGTGTCGAGGTAGAAGCCGATCATCATGTTCTTCGACCGCTGGTCCACGGCCAGCACATAGTCGGAGGCTATCACGTAGCAGCCGGTGCTCTTCACATTGGCATACTCCCACAGCTCCTCGCTCCACTTCTTCAGGCGGTTCTCCTTCGTGCCTGCCACGGTCGTGCCGTGCAGGGTGATGGTGCCGTCGTTCTCGTCCAGCATGTGGCTGCACTGCTGTGCCCATGCCAGCCAGCGGTAGAGGTTGTAGGGGGCTTTCTTGCCGGCTTCATACAGCGCGTTGAGGTCGTCGTCGTCGGGGTAACGGCTCTCGTAGTATTGCAACCAGATGGGCTTGCCGTCGCTGTCGAGGGCCATCATGTCGTCGAGGCTGTTCACGCCCTGCAGCCAGCAGAAGCTGTCATACTTCAGGTATTCGTAGCACTCCGTTGGGTTCAGCACCCTGCCCGTGGCGGTCCACTTCTTCGTTGACGCGTCATACGTGAACGTGCCGGTGGTGTCCTTCCACACGCCGCCTGCATACTTCGCATATTTGCCGTCGCTCGTCGCATACACCGTGCCCCAGTCGTAGTCGTCCACGTTGTCGGCGAGCACCTCGGCAAGCGTCTTGTCCACAGGTGTGGCGTCGGCCACGGCCGTCGTCTCCGTCATAGCGCCGCTGCCGTCGTTCTCCAGGAACACATGGTCCGGACCGCAATACTCCGACAGCATGTACATCTCGCTGGCGATGAGCTCGCTCGTGTTCTTCAGCACGGCTGCCTTGTAGTCGGCGAGGCTCTGCCCCTTGGCGGCCACAAGCTCCTTGAAGTCGCCGTAGTTCACACACGCGTCGGTGTAGCCGCTCACCTTCTCGAAACCGAAGAAGTCGGGGTTGCCCTTGTCCACGTTGAAGTTGGCCTTCGCATGGAAGTAGGCGTAGGTCTCGTTCGTCGCGTCTACGCTCTGCTTGTCGGTCCTGAACAGCGCAGCACTCACCGAATCGATGCTGGTGTTCATCGTGCCCTCACCGTTGTAGAACACCTGTGCAGGTGTCATGTAGTCGCTGCCCATGGCGCGTTGCGTCTTGTTCATCAGCTCCATCATCGCACCGTTGTTCGCACCGGTAGAGTCGGAGTAGTCCACCTTCACGGTAATGGTCTTCACCCACAGGCCGCCGTCGATAACCTGTATCTTGTACTTCTTGGCCATCTTCACACACTGCCTGAACTTAGCCAGCTGCTCTTCGTTGTCCTTGAAGTCGTCCTCGGTGTGCAGCAGCTCTATCTTGCAGCCCTTCAGCTTCAGCTTCTTGTTCTTGATAGGCCGCATGCTCGACGTCGTGCCCTGGTTCGTGATGGTCACCTTGTAGGCCTTGAAGTCTTGCCATGGACGGTCGGGGAAGCGCACCACCACGTCAAAGTAGGCCTTTGTCTTCTTGTCGCCGTCCAGGGTGTCAAGATAGCCGGGGTAGCTTTGCTCGATGTCTTCCGTCTCCGCGTTCTTCAGCAGCGTCACGGTGCACAGCCCTGCCTCCATACAGGCCGACAGCGTCGGGCGGTCCTTCGTCGTGCCTTCGGCGGTCTGCGAGGCCATCACGTTGTTCTTCTCATACTCGCTCAACATCTCGCTGGTGTCCTTCAGGCCTACCAGGTAGTTGTTCAGCGCCTGCCGGAAGTTGTAGTAGGTGGCCCAGCCGGTGATGCGATACAGGTACAGGTCGGCCTTCGTGCCGTCAAACTTGATGGTGGCCTTGCTCGGGTCCAGACGTCCGGCGGTGTAGTGGGTGGCTGCTGCCTCATCGCCGTTCACGTATATCTTGATCGAGCCGATGCCCGAATAAGGTGCGATGCTCGACGGCTCCATCACGATGTCGAAACGGGTCACACGGTCCGTCCGGTACAGTGCCACGGCTGTCTGCTGGGCGCCAAGGTCGTCGGGATCGGCAGCGGTGCCGCCGTCGCAGGTGAACACCAGCTTCTCGCCGGTCAGGTAGAAGCCCATCTTGTTGTCGAAGAGGCAGTCTATCAGCTTCGCCGTGCGGTCTTCCACGTTCTTCACGCGCACCGTGAACGACAGCGCCATGCCGTTCTGCTCGATGCTGCTCGACGCAAACGGCTGGTACGAGCACTCCGCGGTCATATCCTCGGCTATGCGCAGTGCCATGCGGCCGGTGTCCTGCTCGGTGCCGTATGTCGACGTGCCGTAGCTGTCCTTCACAAAGCCGGTCGTGCTCCAGTTGCAGCCTGTCGTCACGATGCTCACACCGCTGTCCTTGATGCTGTGGTCGGTCTCGGTGTTGTTGCGAGAGTCCATCATGATGTTAAACTCGCGCTGGTCGGTTACCTCTTCCACGTCCACCAGCGAGCCGCTCACCACAAACGTGCTGGCCTGCGACATGATGCCGTCACACTCCAGCTGCACCGTCACGCTCTTCGTGCCGTCATGCACGCTCTCCAGCACTTGCTTCGTGTACCGTCCGGTCGTGCCGCGGTATGCCACGGTGCTGCTGTCCTTGGCGCCGTCGTAGTTGATGGTCACCTGGGGCTCGTCGGTTGTCGACACATACACAGCGTAGTCTATCTCGATGCTCTCGTAGAGCTTCTTCACGCCGGTGGCACCTTCCGTGTACCAGCGGGTCACCACGATGGGGGTCGCGTCGCCGTCCTCTATCACCATCACCGACGTGTGCAGATAGTTACCCTGCACGCCGCTGCCCACGTCCTCGCCATGGATGCGGAGCGAGTAGGCTCCGTGTGTGAGCACCTTGCCCAGACAGTTGCGGGGGTCGATGCTGATCGAATGCGAGTAGGTGTCTGTCACCACGCTCGTGCCGAGCGTCTGCCACTCGCCGTCCAGCTCTATCTCCGTCACCACCTTGATACCCTTGTCGCTCGCGTTGTTCGCAAACTTGTACATCGGCAGGTTCTTCGAGGTGCCGCCGACGGCCAGCACGGTGTTCGCCGTGTAGTTCAGCGTCTGCACGCTCGTTATCGTCACGTCCACGCCGCTCACGTTGATGTTGCGGCTGCCGGTGTTGCCGGCATCGTCGGTCACCACCAGCTGCAGGCGCTTGCTCGTGGCGGTCACAAAGTAACTGCTTACATCAAACGTGAAGTCGTAGGTCTCCGCGCTGGCGCTGCTCTTCTGGTTCAGCTTGTAGGTCTCCAGCGTCTGGCCGGTGTCGCGGTCCTTCAGCACACACTCCGCAATGGCGTTGTCCTGCTCCACACTGCCCATGCTGGTGATGCTCCTGATAGAGGCTTTCAGCACCACGCTGCCGCCTGCCTTGGCATACAGGGGGCTATCTTCAAACTGGATGCTCACGATTGTGCCGCTCGAGCTGCCGCTGCCGGTACCTACGGCAAACTGCACCTCGTCGCCGACGGTGTCGCCGTCTGCGTTCTTCATCGACATCTTCACCACGCCCTCCGTCTCCGTGTCCACAGCAAGCGTTGCGGGCATGTTGCTGTAGGCTCCGCCTGCGCTGAAGGGCTCCTTGCTGCCGGCTTCCGGCGTGTCCGTAGTCGTCACAGCGGTGTTGCCGCCACCGCCAAACTCCACCCAGGGCTTCTCGTCGGCGGGGTTCAGGTCTTCGATGGCACGGGTAAACTGGTACGCCTTCCACACCGGACTGCCGTTGTTCGTCGTCTCTGCCGTGCGGTAGGTCAGCACCACGCCGCTCTTCATGTACTGCAGGCCGCTCTCCGTCTGCTTGTCAAGCACAGCCTTGATAGCCGTCGACAGCGTGTATTCCGTGTCGTCGCAGATGTCGTTCACGTTCACCGTGTTGCCGATGGCGCTGCCGTTGCTACCGAAGTCGGTCCAGTTGGTCTCCGTCTTCCAGTCGCTCTCCGTCTGCGTACCGTAGCTCGTCCACTGCTTGTTCTGCACTCCGTTGTCGGAGAGGAACGACAGCACGATGCCGGGCTTCATGTAGCGGGCTTTGTCGGCGAGGTCAAAGACTTTCTCCAGCACCACAGAGAAGGTCACAGCACGCCAGCCGAGGCCCAGCAGCGAGTTCGCGTTGATGGTGTTGCCGTTCTGTATCTCCACGTCGTGTGCGGCGATGGCTGTGGCGTTTGTCTCGCTCTTGCTCTCCGCAGCTGTCAGGCGGGTGTCAAGCAATGCGGTGTCCTGGCCGAGCCCGGCAAGCATGCTCTTCACTGTTGCCGGGATGCTCTCCGTCCATGCGCTCCACGCGCCCTGGTCGGTGTCCGTCCGGCTGATGTT
This sequence comes from Bacteroidaceae bacterium, assembly GCA_963643925.1. Lineage (GTDB taxonomy): Bacteria > Bacteroidota > Bacteroidia > Bacteroidales > Bacteroidaceae > Phocaeicola_A. Next base: position 18,597 of record CAVINS010000037.1, on the reverse strand, counting down.
GTACGACCGGCTGAAGGTCGTGACGGCACGGTCGCTGTGCGTAGAGAAGTCGAGCGCACCCGACGAGCTGGCCGTATAGTTACTCGTCAACACCTCCGTGAGCTGATGGCTCATGCTGTCGGAGAACATGTCAATGACACCGAGGATGATGCCCGCATCGTCGACAAGCGTCCAGCGGGTGTGATGGCCGTCGGCAATCATCGCCTTGGCTTCATCAATGCTGGCGGGTATCGTGTCAATCTCGCTCAACTTGAGCACTCCCACCATCTTGTCGATGGCTGTCTGCAGCGTTGCGTCTGCTGCCGTGCGTGCCGCAGTCTCCGCGTTCACGTCGCTCTGCGCCTTCGTTGCGGCTGTCTGGGCGCCGTCGGCGGTGCTCTGTGCCTTCTCCGCTGCTGCCTGGATGTTATTGATCTGGTTGCCCTGTGTCGTCTGTCCGGTGCGCAGGCTCTTGATGTCGTCCGTGTTCTGCGCCACGTCCACCTTCACGGCTTCGATGTCGCCGGTCAGCTCCTCCACGGCTTCCATATATTCGGTGCTGTCCACCGTCGGGTTGCCTTTGTAGAGTGGGTTGCCGGCGCTGTCCACCTGTGCCACCCATGCGCCGCCGTCGGCTACATACAGCTGGCCGAGGTGGTCGCTTGTCGCACTGCCCTCAACGGCCACCAGCGCCCACCATCCTTCGTGTGGATTGGGGTACGCCTCGCGGAGCTGCGCCGCAGTCTTGAACAGGCCTTTGTTTGGGCCTTTGATGTTCTTGGCTTCAAGCCAGCCTTCCACCGTCAGGTTGTGGGCCACCGTCAGCGAACCGCGCACCGTGCCGGTGCCGCCCATGCTCACGTTGCGGCCTATCGCTACGTCTCCGTCTATCTGTTTGGTTGGTATCGAACTCATTATTCAAATATTGATTTTGCCAGGGCGCAAAGCTCCGAGGCTCTGTCGGATGCACCCAAGGCGGTTAACACTAAGCCTGCAATGGTATAGACCACTGCCGTGTAGCAGCGCTCGCTGATGTCGATGCCGCCGTCTTCGTCTATTTTCGGATAGGGTATGTAGGTGGCGCGTTTCACGTATGCGTCCTCGCTCATGCACGAGTAGAACTCCAGGGCCTTGCCTTCTGCCCGGTGTACCAGCGCACACACGGGCTTCTGCACGTTGCCGCGGATGCCGGGGTAACGGCTGCTCTGCAGCTCATACACCGGGTCCTCGACGCCTATTGCGCCGTAGCATGTGCGTTCCCAGTCGCTCATCCTGAAGGCGGTCAGGCGCATGAAGTCGTCGGGCAGCAACACAAACCCGCTGCCGCCTGTCTCCCAATACACGCTGTCGCCAAAGTTATGGCCAGCCTCCAAATAATAGACGGGGGCCGACTGCTCCACCCGGCGCACTCCTTCCTCGATCTTCGAACGGATCAGTGTCTCCAGCGACAGCGTGTCGATGTCCTCGTCAGCAAGAAGCTGGTCGGTCTGCACGTTCTCGTCCATGGCGATGCGCACGTCTTGCGTCACTTCGTCCACTGTGTACACCATGCCTGTTGCCTTTCTCCCTTACTCCGTAAAACTTATCGCCACGCCGTACGTCTTGCCGACAGCCACGATGTCAGCACGGGTGCGCATCGTGCCCTTGGCGCCGAAGGTGGTCTCAAGATACTCCTTCGCGTCGGCGTTGCAGCTAAACTCCACCTCGGTCACCGGCTGTGCTTCGGCTGTCTCGGTCGCAGGGGCCTTCGCTGCTTCCTCGGCTTCGGGCTCCTGCGTCTCCTCCGTGGCGGGCGTGTTCGCATCGCCTGTTCCTTCGGCAGGGGCCTCGGCCTTCACTTCGGTGGCGGGGACATTGCGCTCCACGCGCACCTCTTCATCAAGCTCTGTCGAGCTCACCACCTTGATGCGGCCGCGCTTGAAGTCGGCGCTGTTCTCGATAGCGTGCTGCACGATGAAGTCACTTGTCGTGAAACGTGCGGGGTTCTGCCCCAGCGCAGTCATACTGCCGTCAGTGAACAGCACTTTCAGGGTGGCTTTGCTGCCTACCTTGATGAGGGCCTGATACTCCATCATCCCATACACTCCGTAGGTAATTCTTTTCTTTTTCATGGTTTATGTGTTTTTGGATTGTTCCGAAACTGAAAGAGGCGGGCGGCCATCTTCTGCACCTCCCGCCTCTACGTTGTTTGTATATATGTAAAAACCGCTGCCTGTTGGTTGTTAGGCTGTTGCCATCACGTCACCGGCGAACTCCACCCAAGACGTACCCTTGTACTGCCACATCTGGCCGCTCATGGCCTCGGCATTGATACCGGGGCAGTCGGCGATAAGGTAGTACACGTCACCGTCGGCGGGTGTTGCGGGGGCCTCCTCGCTGTCCCACAGATGGATCTGCGTAGCGCTGGCGTTCTCGCTGTCGCCCTCGCCGTTGATCCAGATGTGGCAAGAGCCCTTCAGTGCAAGGGCATCCCACACCAGCATCGACTCGCGTGTTGCCTCCTCGCCGTCCACGCGGTCCTGCGATGAGTGCTCGGCTGAATACTGGTAGTGCACCAGACGGTCAGGAGCCACCACGAAGGCGCTGTTGCTCCACTTCAGGCGGTCCAAGGTGGGGTCGTGCTTGAACTCGATGTCACCGAACACGGTGTGGAAGTTCGTCACCACCCAGCCCACGGGGTTCGTCACTGTGGTAATCTGGATCTCCGGGTGCTTCGAGTAGTCGATGCACTGGATGTTCTCCAGGAAGTTCTTGCCGGCAAGGGCAATCACGTTCTTGGGCACGTCCTCGCCGGTGAACACCATCTTGGCCAAAGCCACGATCTCCTCAATGGTCCACTTGCCGCTGTGCTGCAGCTCCTTCTTCACCTGGTAGCGCACGCCCTCGGTGAAGTAGATGGTCTGTGCGCCGACCTCGTCGGTCTGCACGGTCATCTTGCCTTTGCGACCGGCATACAGGGTGCGGTTGCCGCGTACCTTGAAGTTGGTGATGGCGGCCTCGGCGATAACAGCCTTGCCGAAGGGGATCTTCTTCTTCTGGGCCTCGTAGTAGTCACTCACGATCTGGTTCATGCCGCGCTTCTGCAGGTACACCGTGGTACCCTGGGGGACGATCAAGTCGGGGTCTACCTTCTTCTGCGTCTCGTACAGGGCGTTCGACAGGATGATGAGTGTCGTGCCGGCAGGGATGGCGGGCGTTGTGCAATACTCGTCGGTGCTGGCGCTCTTGGGACCGTTCACTGCACGTACGATGGGGTTGCCGCTCGCGGTGTCATGACCGGTCACAAACAGCATCAGGTCCTTGCCGGGGGTGGGTGTCTTGCCGTCCTCGGCATAGCCGTCCACACCCTTCACCAGCAGCGTGCCGTAGGGACGGGGCACCTCGGCGTCGTTGGCGGCAAGGGGCAGGATAAACTGCTTTGCGGTGCCGGTGGTCACGGCCGTGGTGGTGGTCACCGACGAACGGGGCTCGTCGATCATATAGTGCTCCACCTCGGGAGAATTGACCTTCACCTTCTTCGCCTTCAGCATCAGCTGCATCAGCGGGGTGTCGTCACTCTTGAATTTGTACAACTCGTTGTCAAGGTCGGCCTGGATGAGGTTACCGGCACCGATGCCGCCGGTAGCGCCGGCAACACCGCTCACGGTGGTGGGGGCTCCAGGAACCTGACTTTCTACACCGGCACTGCCGGGGACGGGGGTAGCCATGCTACCGCCTACTTTCACTGTCTCGTCCATTTTCTCTTCTCTTTGTTTAGTTTATTGTTGTTCTCTCTGCTATCCGTTGTCTGTCTTGATGAGGTTGCCGGCACCGATGCCGCCGGTGGCCGAAGCCACACAGCTCACCGTGGTCATGCCGCCGGGCACCTGTGTCTTCAAACCGGCTGTGCCGCACACAGGCATGGTGTGCGGGCGCTCGGGCGGAAACTTCACCACTTCGCTCATGCCACACGGCCCTCTTCGCCGGCTGCAGCCACGTCGTTGTCATGGTTGATGGCGTTCACAAACAGCTCCAGCGTCTCATGTGCGAACTTGCCGATCACGCCGTCACGCACCACACCGATGATGGCGGCGGCCACCTCGTCGATCTGCTCGTCGGTCATGCCGCGCTCCTGTTGGAACTGCTTCAGGGTCTCGAGCGACGTGGCCACGTTCTTCTCATATTCGCTCGCGGTTATGTTCTTCTCATATTCGCTCATGGCTACAGGGCTTCGTTCGCCAGCTCGAAGATGTTCTGCTTGCGGCGGGCGCTCGTGCCGTTCTTACCGCTCAGGGGTGCCGTACCGTCTCCCTGTTCGCGCTTGCGAAGGCCCTCCACAATCTTGTCGTTGCGTCCTGCCACACGGCCCTCTTCGCCGGCTGCGGCCACGTCGTTGTCATGGTTGATGGCGTTCACAAACAGCTCCAGCGTCTCATGTGCGAACTTGCCGATCACGCCGTCACGCACCACACCGATGATGGCGGCGGCCACCTCGTCGATCTGCTCGTCGGTCATGCCGCGCTCCTGTTGGAACTGCTTCAGGGTCTCGAGCGACGTGGCCACGTTCTTCTCATATTCCTCGTCGAGCGCCTTCGACTTCGCCACACGCTCCACGTATTCCTTGTTGGCTTCGGCCAGCTTGTCGAGCATCTCGGGGTTGTCGAGAATGTCGCGTATCTGCATGCCGAAACGCTGCACCAAACCGACGACAGGGTCTACGCCGTTGTGCATGTCAGCCAGAAACTGGGCGCTCTGCGGTGACGCAGAGAACATGTCCGACAGCGTCTTCTCCTGCTCGCGGTAATTAGCGAGGTCTTTCTCGTAGTTGTCGTAGTCGTCCGAAATCTGTCCGTATATCTCTTCGTCGTCCTCGAATTGCTTGTCGGGGTATTTCTTCCGCAAACGCTCCAGATGCTGGTCGCGCCTGCTTTTTACTGCATCGTTTTCAGCCATTGCAAAAAGTCATTATGTTTATTCTTATGGCCGCAAATATAATGTCTTTTTTAGTCCGTCGTCCTTTAAGTATTGTGACATATTTTTATTATCTTTGTAAGCATAAATTGTCTCTGCTGTTATTATGAAACATCATGGTTCTGTTATGGATTTCACGCGGCAACGCAATGCCGACATCATGAGGGTCTACCGGAGCGTCCTTGCGTCTTCGGCAGTCATCGCCTTGCCTGTCGTCTTCGAGACGGTGGCGCAGTCACCGTCCGCACGCTTCTGGGTGAGCGAGGAACGGGCCACCAATGTTATCGCCGCTATGGAGGCCGGACGGCCGGTGCCGCGCATGCGGCCCAACAAACAGGCGATGTTTCAGGAAATCTACCGGAGATACGCCATCCTGCGCAAGAAATACCCCAAGCGCCCCACCTATCACCTGGTGTCCATCGTCGTCAACCAGCCGGCGCCGAAGTTCTATTTCACTGCACGTACCATCGGGGAGTTCATATACCGCATAAAAAGTGGCTGGTATGACAAACATGGAAAATAGCGAAATCGCACATATCATAGCAGAGAATGATAGGCGCAACGACGTGATGTTCGCCAAGTTCGACCCTGTCACCGGCGAGGGCTCCATCGGCGACAGGGTGCGCGTCTGCATCTCCGACTTCGCAGTGCCGGTGCAGTACCTGCCTGCCGAGATGATGAGCATTCCGTTTGTCAAGATGCTCGTTGAGGCCGGCTCCATCAAGGCGTTCCTTGCCGACAAGCTGCAGGTCACGCCAAGCGCTGGCGACTACACCAAGGTCTCGCGCACACTCATACGCCTGCGCTTCAAGCATGACTTCCCGTTCTGGGCGGCCACGCTCGTTTACATACACAACAAGAAAGCCGGCAATGACGTTCTCTTCCGGCTCTACTACCCACAGCGCATCCTCGTCTCACGCTTCGAGGCAAAGCGGAAGGCGGGGCTGCCCATACGTCTCATTCTCCTGAAGGCACGCCAGTGGGGAGGCTCCACCACCACACAGCTCTACATGGCATGGCTGCAGTTCGTGCACAAGAAGGGCCTCAACTCGCTCATCATCGCACACCAGGGGGCGGCTTCCGATGAAATCAAGGACATGTTCGACCTCATGATTTCTCACTACCCTGTTGAATTTCTCCACGGCATGGGCGAGGCATATTCCGTCAACGAAGACAAGCTCGTCGGTGTCGGCAAGTCCGGCTCTACGCATCGCGTGCCGCAGCGCAACTGCAAGATAAAGGTAGGCACAGCCGAGCGCCCGAACGGCTGCCGTGGCGGTGCCTACTCGCTGGTGCATCTCTCCGAGGTCGGCCTCTGGCAGAAGACTGAAGGCAAGTCGCCACAGGACATCGTGCGCTCTGCGTGCTCCGGCATCCTGCTCGAGCCATACACCATGATTGTCATGGAGTCCACGCCCAACGGCACCGGCAACTTCTTCCACACCGAATACACGGCTGCTGCGGACCCGACCGTCAAGTCGCAGTATGAGGCGCTCTTCATCGCATGGTTCCAGATAGAGCAGTATGCACGCCCCTTCAGGTCGCCTGATGAGATGCGCGCCTTCGCGAAGGCGCTCTACGACAACCGGCACAACGCCTATGTACCGTCCAACCGCGAGGAGAGCGGACGTTATCTGTGGACGCTGTGGGAGAAGGGAGCGTCGCTCGAGGCCATCAACTGGTACATCGAGGAACGCGCCGGAAAGGACGACTTCGCTATCATGGCGTCTGAATACCCGTCCGACGATGTCGAGGCCTTCGTACACTCCGGCACAATGGTCTTCGACAAGTATCTGGTCAAACGCTTCGAGACTTCTTGCCGCCCGCCGCGCTTCATCGGCGAGGTATATGCCAAAGGCGATGAGGGCGAGGACGCCCTCGAGGGGCTGCACTTCCAGGAGGACCGGCAGGGGCTGCTCTCCATCTGGGCCAAGCCGGAGACCTACGACGACTACGAGGTCACCGACCGCTATCTCACCGTCGTCGATGTCGGCGGACGCTCCAACAAGGCCGACTGGTCTGTCATCGTCGTCTTCGACCGCATGAGCATGGTCGACGGCTCCGAGCCGCCGTCGGTCGTCGCACAGTGGTATGGCCATTGCGACATCGACCGCCTCGCATGGAGGGCTGCGCAGATCGCCGCCTACTACAACAACTCGCTGTTGGTTATCGAGAGCAACACCTTGGAGACGCACGACAAGGAACGACAGGTGGAGGGTGGCGACCAGTCGCAGTACATCCTCAACCAGATCTCCGACATCTACCCGAACCTCTATGCACGCCGGCAGTCAGAAGATGAGATACGCGAGGGCTTGCCGCGCAAGTATGGCTTCCACACCAACGTCGCCACCAAGCCGATGATCATCTCTACGCTCGTCAAGGTCATACGCGACAGGCTCTACATCGAACGTGACAAACGGTGCCTCGACGAATACATCACCTATGAACGGAAGGCTAACGGTGCCTATGGTGCCATCGTCGGCAAGCACGACGACCTGCTCATGACACGTGCCATCGGACTGCACATCTGCTTCCGGGAGATGGACATGCCACAGCTCGTGCCTGTCGTCTCGCGCACACATAAAAAGAATAGAGGCCCCGTCTCCGAGGCCTCTATCTAATCACTTCGCTTACTGCTGCAGCATCTGCTGCGCCTGCTGTACGGCGCCCATGTTGGCATTCTGCTGGGCTTGCCGCGCCAGCTCCGGCGCCAGGCCGTCCGGTGTTTGCCCTTGCTCCACCTGTTCCTTATGCGACTTGATGCTCTGCAGCAGCTCGTCGGCAAACGGGAAGTCGCCGTGCTCCAGGAGCTGCTCCACGCTGATGGCCTGCGACTGCCACAGCTGCATCAGTATGTCGTTGCTCAATGCACGGTAGGCTGGGGTAGCGGTGCTCTCCACGATGCTTAGGTCAAACTCCACGTCACGGATCTTACGCGGATCATACTCCACGATGGCGGAGTTCTTGCCGGCGATGTTGAACACGCGGCGGGTGTCGTAGAACTGCTGGATGTTCTTCACGTCCTTGTACGCGCCTTCGCGCACAAATGCCGAGAACGTGTCCAGAAGGTCCAGCAACGATGTCGTGGCGTTCTGCGTCTGCTGGCTGTATAGGCTTGCCGACATGCCGCTGTAGCCAGGCTTGCCCTGCAGCGCTCCGTTCACGCCCGATATGTCCTCGAAGAACTTCAACTGCATGTTCAGGAGCTCCGAGATGCCTATCTGCGTGCAGTTGTTCGCTATCTGGTGCGGGAGCGCTGTGCCGGTCTTCGGCTGCTTGATCATGATAACGCCGTTGAACCTTGCCCACTCGTCGGCCACGTCTTCCATCGACATGCCCTTGGGCAGACATTCCTCCGGGAACAGCAGCACACCTTTTGCGCTCGCACGCATGATCCAGTCGTACATGGTTATCAGGCGGTTCGTGTAGCGCTGCTGGTCTATCACATTGCTCACAAACGAATGGATCTCGCCGTCGATGAACGGGTAGGCCTTCCACACATACGGGTGGCTCTTGTGCTCATAGGGCGTCTCTCCTTCTTCCAGGATGTCTCCGGCTGGCGACAGCATGTAGTAATACCAGTAGCTGTCCATGAACCACTCATAGCGGATAAGCGGGGCCTCGTCCTCGCTCATGCCCAACTCAAGGGCCTGCTGCAGGCGCTTCGCGTTCTCGTCGGCCACAAGCGCCTGGAAGTCCTCCACGTTCACCTTGAACACGTCACCGTTGTTCACGTCATGACAGCGCACACGGGGCTTACTCTCCTTGCGCCACACCTCTATCACCCTGCAGCGGGTGGGGTCATAGGGCACCAGGAAGTCATAGTAGCCTTGCAGCGGATAGCCGAAGTCGTCAAACGTACTACTAAGGTAGGTCTTGTCTTTCGCAAACTTGTATATCTCCTCCAGCCGGCGATAGTCGCTGGCGTTCTTGGCAAAACGGCCGCACAGCTCCTCGAACGACACGTCATGCACCTCGCCCACGCACGAGCAGTCCCAGCCTCGGAAGTCCCTCATGTTGTTGTCGATGAAGAAGTTGTTCGGCTGCACGTAGTCCGTCCAGCAGTCCAGCTTGTTCTCGCGCCAGCCATACCACTTCCGCTGCACCACGAAACCGCTTATCAGGAATTCTTCCATGCATCGGGCATTGATCTCCTGCATGCGGTTCAGCTGCATGTTGCATTGCAGTACGGTACTCATCGTCTCGCCATACTGCTGCTCGTCGCGATCACGCGCAGTGCATGTCGGCTCCTTGGCTTGACTGCGGTACACGCCCAGCACGGCCTGCACCATCCGGCGGATAAGGTTGTTCTTCAACGGCACATTACCCTGCTGGCGTATCAGATCGGCTTCCTTGATCTTCTTGCCGTCCACGCATACCCAGTCTTCCCACTGCCGGCCGTAGGTGTAGTTCTTGTTGCGCTCGCGGTCCTGCCGGAACGTCTCCATCGACAGCCAGTACTGTTGCGCCTGCCACAGCACCTCGAAGGCTCTGTTCTCGCCCAGCGTCTGTCGCGACGACTTCACCGTGTCCAGCTCGTCATGGCGGGGCATCACGCGGCTCATCTTATGTAGTCTCTTTGTTGCCATATTTGTCTTTTTAGTAGCGACGGCGCGAAGATAATACTTCACACCGTCACCTTGCTCTTAACTATTGTTGCTTCAACCGACCGATGTCTTCCAGCATCTTGGCGCGTGTTGAGAACATTACATTGACAAGACTGTCACGTTCTGCCGCATTCTTGCTCCGCAGATACTTCTCCGTGAGTTGCTTCATGTCGTGTTTGTATCGCTTCACACGCATGTGCTGTCTCATGTCGTTGTTCTGCCGTAGCTGCTTCATACCCTTACGATATGCGGCTTTGTCCGTCTTTTTCAACTTCGCTAACTCGGCCTGCTGCTTGGCCACATCGTCATAGGTGGAGAGGAGCTGCTTGGCCTCATCAGTCTGAACTCTGCCGTTCAGCTTCTCCTTGGCTTGGGCGAGCACGCGGTCCTGCATGGACGCCTTTACAGAGTCTCTCGCCTCATCGCTGTATGCCCAGCCGGTAAGCGGAGCATTGCGGTGTATCTTGTACTCGGCATAGCGCTCGGCTATCTCTGCCGGCGTCATCTCGCTCGCCTCCGCTGCTGTTGCCCCAAGTTCGTCAAAATAGATCTTGTCCAGCTGGCTCTGGGGGCAGTTTATGACACGCCCAATGAGCAGGGCACACTCGCGCCAGTTCTGCTCATCGTTTCCGCAGTAGTCCATAACTGCGACAACTGCATCTGTCAGCGATTGCGGATTGACGCCAACGCCCGACTGCACAAACAGGTTTACGACATCGTTCATGGCGGCTACTTTGTCCTTTGGCATCTTCCGAAGGATGGTCGAGATGTCGCTTGCTATAGGCATGTCCTTAACAAGGTAGCTCCAGCTTGCTTCTTCGTTGAGCGCCATCTGGCCGGCCGAGCTCATCACGTCTCCGCCTGTCAGTCCTTCGATGCTGCCAAACATGGTGTGGTTGAATACATCGTCCCACATCCCGCTCTTCTCGTCATCGTCGTCACCAGCTATGAGGTATGGCAAGTATGCGCCCAAGTTCCAAGCGAATTGCAGAATGTAACCGAACACGCCTATTCTCGCTATGTCGCGCAGCAACGCTTTGCGATACTCGCTCTTTGCATTGCTGTCGGCCTTGTCGGGGTCTATGCCGTCCCTGCGCATCTGTTTGGCCATATATTCCTTGCTCATCGTCTCGTAACCGGGTTCAAAGCGGTGCTTGATGTTACGGATGGCATCATACAACTGCCGTGTGTACGACATGGGCGAGTTGCGGAAGACGGTGAACAGCACACTCAACCATGACCTGTCGGTCTGCATGGTGGAGAGGAATGCGCTCTCGCTCGACTGCTGCGTCTGGTTGAACAGGATTGTCGCATCTTGCTTGGCACGCTTCTCCGCGGTCTCCTCGTCATAGCCATAACGGAGATACTTTTTCTTCTTAGTCTGGTACATCGCGTGCGAACCGATAGCTACGGTCAGCGCATCGACAAAGGCATTGGGCGACATGCCTATCCGTGAGGCGATTTCCACCACATGGTTGCGCCACATCTTCAAGTCCATCTCGCTCTTCATCAGTCGGGGGTCTCCTGCCATGCGGCTTTTCCAACGCTTCTCAAAGAGTGGCAGGTTCTCCATCGACCATTTCCATGCGCCTACCGGGTTGGCAATGTTGGCTGCAAGATATACCGGATTGCTGTCCGAAAGGTATGCTGGCATGGAGAGGAACTGCTTCAGTGCGGTGAACACCCTGAAACTTACCTTGGCTGCGGTCACACCCTTGGCTATGTTCACTGCTGCCTTGTCAAGCTGGGCGATGGGTGGACGGTATGCTCCTGCGGCCATGCTGCACACATTGCGGAAGTTCGTCCACAGGGCCTTGCCGCCTCCGTACACGCTCGTCATATTCATCACCTGATTGCGGAAATGCTTGTACGAAAGCAGCGTGTTCAAGTCGCGGTTGAACTCCGCGAACGCAGCCCAACGCTCCATCTGCTGCACATGGTCAAGGATCACATGGAATGCGTCCGCGCCCATTACGTCAAGAGCGAGATTGTTGCGTCTACGCTTGATGATGCTACCGGTCGAGGTGGCCGGAAGGGCCGTGTCGGTCGTCTCGTCTGCCACATCCACATCCTCTGTTCTCGCATTGGCGAGTATCTTCAATGGGAAGTAGTTCTCGATAG
>CAVINS010000037.1:0-6930 GCA_963643925.1 Bacteroidaceae bacterium | reverse complement strand
GCCGAACATACGTTTGTGCACCTCATTGTACTCGTTGCGCTTTCCTACGAGGAACTCCTCCTGCATCCAGTCGGCAAGTTCTACGAAACGCGGATCAACGAGTTCTTTGATGTTCTCGACATCTTCTTCGGTAATGCCCATTCTGCGCAGCTTCATGCGACCGTCTGACATCTTGTCTACCATGTAGATGTAGAGCAGGTTGCCTTGTGTCAGCTCATGGGCTTTCTTCTCGCCTCCGTCCCAGAATGTTACGGTTGCCTTGGGCATCTTGCGCTCCATGGCGAACAGGTCGCCCCATCGCATCTTTTTGCCAAACACCTTGCTCACTTTCTTGTCAAGGGTCTCCAAGGCGCCCTGGTAGCCGGTGTATTCCTTTTCGGTGGCTTCCAACCAGCTGCGCATGTACCTGTTCCACAAGTAGCCCTCGCCGTTCACGCTCTTCTTGCCAAACATTCTTAGCATCTGGTCAAACGTGCTTAACGGTGCAAGCAGGAAACGCACTGCACTGTTGTTGGCGATCTTCTGCAGCTTACTTTCTTTGTGGTGCTCGTCTGTCGGGCGGCCTACCATGTCGGAGTTGGCGTTGTGGTGGATAGCCTCTACACGCTGCTTCTCCGCCTCGCGCCACTGCTTGGCTCGCTCAACACTGCCGCCCAGCACTCCGCCTACCTGTTCCACGATGGATCGGTAGGCTTCGGCTCGCTCGATTTTGTTCTGACGGATGGCATCATTGGTCGCGTTCACATACTCGCGATAGGCTTCCTTATCCATCTCGCCCGCGTCCATGTCTTCCTTGGCTTGCTTGATACTGTAGCGCAATGCCTTTTCTTCCGACTTGCTTTCGGTGATGTCTTCGGCAAACTGGTGGGCAATCAGCAGGCCGCTGTACTCCAACGCTGCTTCATCGGCAACGGCTTGGTTGTCACTGCCCATGCGGTTCAATGCCTCGGCAATACGCTCCTCGATGTCAGCCTTTGGCAGGGAAGTGGCTTTCCTTACCACTTGTGCAATGGTCTGTCCGTCCGGGTCAAGTTGCCCTTGCACCTCTATGCCTCTTGCATCTACGCGGCTTCCACGAGTGGAAAGTAGTCTGCCAAGCATATTTGCGCCCATGCGCAACTGATTGTCAACCATGATGTCCATAACCTTGGCCACTTGGCTGCTGGTGTCCTGCTTGCCGTGGGCGATGTTCACTGCCGAGAGTATGCGCTTGGTCTCGACTTTGCTCAAATCATCAAGTAGCCCGTTGTCAAGCAACGCCTTGGCAAGGTCGGTGATGCTCTTCACTGTGGAAAGGTCGTACTCTCGCTGGCGTGCCATTGCCTGACGCAACTTGCTCAAGTTGCCGCCAATGGCTCTCATTGCCTCTTGTTTGGCTTGCCAGTTGTCGGCATTGGCTTGACTCGCTGCTTCCTTCATCTGCGTAATGGTCTCGTCAAGTCCCATGTCGCCGTCGCGGAACATTATGTCGCCGTCATCGTGTCTGCTGGTCTCCGGCTTCGCATCACGTCCGGCTTCCTTGCCGGGCGTGGCTTCGCCATATCCGGTCTTCCGGCGCATCACCTCGGTGTCGGCTGCATCGAAGATCGAAGGACGCCCGCCGTTCTTCTTGCGCTTGTACGCCTCATGCAGCACAAACGCCCAGTCCTTGTCGTTCCACTGCCGCTTGCCCGGTATCTTCAGGCCTTTCAGCAGGGCGTCAAGTGCCTTCTGAAGCACGGCCTTCACCTTGCCCCAGAACGTCTGCTCCCCGGCGCTCATCTTCTCAAAGCCTTCCTCGCCGATACGTCCGGCAAGGTCTGCAGCATACTCCTCCGTAGCATCGCGCTTCATCTGCTCGCGCTTGCCGGCGGCCTCCACATGGGCTTCTGCCATGTCTGCATAGTAGCTGGCGTTGCTGTTCTCGCCCTTGGCCTCATGCTCCCTGCGCTTGTGCTCGCGGATGCGGTCCACCTCGGCGTCGTACATCTTCTGGGCCATGCTGTCGATGGCCTGCCGTATCTCGTCTTTCGACATGCGGTACATCTCATCAAGCGCATTGTTCAGTTTCTCCTCCTCGGGGAACAGCACACGCAGACCGCTATGGCCCACCACCTCATGCACAAACGTGTTCTCCACGTCTGCCATGTTCGCGTTGTTCGGCACCACGATGGTCACCTCGCCTGTCATGGGGTTGAAGCTGCCCTTCATCCGGCGCTGGCGCACGCTGGGCAGTGCAGCCACCTCTTCGTCTGTGCGGACGATATGCACAGGTGTGTTGAGGCGCTCCGACAACTCGGTCACCCTTGCTGTCATGGCCTCTTCCATTTCGGCCTTCGGCACGCCTACCCACTTGCCGGACATCTTCGCGTTGATGCGTGCGATGTCCTCGTTGGTGACAAACGGCACCTGGCCTTCCTTGCCGGGGATCACGTCACGATCTTCCCAGACCAGCTCGTCGAGCCTGCGGCTCTCTTCGGGCGTCAGCTCCTTGCCGGCAGGCTCGAAGTGGTAGCCTTTCTTTTCAAGCTCCTTGCGCATTTTGTCATTCAACTCGAAGCGATAGCCCTTCTCCTCCAGCAGCCTGCGCACCTGTGGCACAAAGCGGTTGTAGTCGCGGTGCGTCGTCTTCGAACGCTCCTGCGGGTTGGCCTTCCAGTATTCGTCGATGAGCTCTGCCTCTTCCTCGCGTGTCAGCACCTTGTCTATCTTGCTCCAGCGCGAGAGGTACAGCGTGCGTCCGTTGTTCCACAGATGGGCGCCGGTGGGCTTGGCGGCGTAGTCGGCATGGTAGGGCTCGTCCAGTTCGCTCTTCGGGATAAGACAACGCACCACCACCAGATTCGGGCGCTTGTAGGCGCTCGCAAACTGCGTGTTCAGCGGGGTCTCTACGGCATGGTCATAGGGGTTGTAGTCTGCCCACAGGCCGCCGTCCTCCGAATTTTTCTTCAGGAAATACTGCAGCTTGGCCTCGCCTTCCTTCGGCTTCACGAATTTCAGAGCGTCGTTGAGCTTCAGCTCCGTCACCTTCTTGCCGTCCACCATGATGTAGCCGTTCCGGTTCAGCTCGCCGAGCTGTCGTTGCTGCTCGTCTGTGAGCTTGATCTCCTTCGGTGCCGAATAGTTCCAGCGTCGGCCCTTCAGCGTCCGGCGCTCGCCTGTCACCGCATCCGTGAAGGCCATCGGCGAGCCAAGGTCGTCGTCTTCGAACGCCTGCACGTTCCGGTACACCTCCACCAGCTCGTTATCCTTCAGAGCCTCCAGCTCCCTCGCCTTCGGGTCGTCGTCCTCCAGCAAGCGGAACTTTATGCCATCGTCTTCCTTCCTGTCGTGCATCATCTCTGCACTCATCTCGAAGCCGCCGGCATCGCGAAGGGCCTTCACCATCTCTGTGTATTTCTTCCGCTCGGCCTCATCGTAAAGCGAACGCACAGGCATGCGACCGAACTGCTCGGCGGTAAGGTTGTCCAGGTCTTTGCCCGTCCATCTCGTGAAGGCCGACTTCACGCCGTTCCACATCTCGCGCAACCAGTTCATGGCCTTCTCCAGCCATTTCTTGTCGGTCACGCCCGTCACCTTCGAGATGATCTCCTCGTTCTCCGAACCCGTGAAGCGGCTGATGCACTCGCTAAAGATTTGGCGGTCAGTGGCGTCTTCGCCAAGGGCCTCCAGGTCCCGTCGCACGTCCTCCCACATCGGCGTGTCCTTCCACAGCTCCATGCCGCGTGCGTAGAGACGCGGATTGTTCGTCTCCACTACCTTCATCCAGATGTGTGTGTGCTCGTGCATCGGCGTATTGGCGTTGAATACGTCGTCCTTCAGCACCATGCGGTCACCGACGGCATAGCCGTACACCATGCCGCCGGTATCGCGCAGCATCTGTGCGCGGCCCTGCTCGGTGTCGGCATCGAGCTGTCTGTCGAAGGCGTCGGCCGGCAGCACCTGCACATTGTCCTTGCCGTAGATGTCACCCAGCATCCTGACGATCGTGTCGCGCTCCTCGGCTTCTATCGACGTGTATTTCGTGGCCGCATTGATCTCCTTCATGATCTCACCGTCGAGCGCGATGCCAGAGACGCGGTTGCTGATGCCCTGTTCTTCTTGCAGATACCTGTCGAGAATCTCATGCCAGTTGTCGGGCAACTTGGCCTTCACCGGCGGCTGCACCACGGCCTTGCCGTCCTCGTCATACATACGGAAGTCGGTGAGCATCTTATAGTAGTCGGGATGCTCCGTCACGCCTTCATAGTCGAACATCGGCGTGAGGCCGTTCTTGCGACAATAGTCCAGGTACACCTGGGCTGCCTGGCGTGCGTCGCCGCCGTTCTTGCGCACAAGCGAGTTGAACTGCAGCACCTTGTCCACGATGTGCAGGCCGATGTCGTTCACGTGCAACTCGCTGATGGCCTTGCCGTCCGTACCCAGCGTGTGGTAGCCGTTGTCCATCGCGGTGGCCAGGTCGTAGCCCGTCAGCTGCTTCATGATGGGGCTGGCTCCCGTGGCATGGTACGCCAGGATCATGTGCACGTCCGGATTGTCCAGCGCCCACTTGATAAACTCTACCGACGGTGCCACCACCACGTTGCCAACATGTCCGCGGAAGGCGCGGTTGTGCGCATTCTCCATAGCTGTCTCCACGGGGAAGCTCTCCACGCTCCAGGCCGGTACCAGCTCGGCCGAGCCTTTTTCGAAGCGCCCGTCGCTCTCCGGCAGGGCGCCCTTGGCGATGAAGCCGGCATGGTCGCGGAGCCATTGGTCATACTCTGCCTTGCCCAGCCCGAGGGCCTCGCGGTGCCAGTCGCTGCCGCGCCACACGTCTACGATGAGGCTCTGGTTCATCTTCGCTCCCGTCCGGCCGAACATCTCCGGCATGAACGGACGTTTCGTGTAGAGCTGCATCGGCGCACGTGCGCCCTGCAGCAAGAGGAACTGCGTGTAGTAGTCGAAGAACATGTTTGCACGCGCATCCTCATAGCTGAACTGGCGCACGCCGCCGCGCTCGCGCATCTCCACCTGCGAGTAGAGCTTCAGGTAGATGTCACGCGGGATGCGGTCGATGCTGAACGGGGTGGTGTCGAGCAGCTGCTTGCCGCGGAACTGACCTTGGCTAAGGTATTCCACCACGCCCGTGTTGCCAAACTTGTCGTAGAAGGCTGTGAACGCGCTCGGCGACATGAACCACTCGTAGCTCATGTCGCCGCGCAGCATGTCGCTACCCAGCATCAGTGTGGCAATCTTCTTGATGCTGTCGGCCTTGATGCCCTCGCCCGTCTTCGTGGCGTAGTTGGCCACACGGTCCAGCCCCTTGCCGGCAGCAAGCTCTTTGAGCACTGTTTCCTGTTCTGTGGTCAGTGCCGTAGGCTCGCCCATCAGCCTGTCATCGAGTCCGGCTGCCTCGCGCACGCTGTTCCATATCTGCTCGTCGCGCTTGCTCTGCTTCAGCACCTTTCGCTTCGCCTCCACATAGCACATCACACACGGTGTGAGGAACCCGTGCTTCTGCAGGATCTTCTTCAGAGCCTCCACCTGCGTAACGCCCAGATGACCGCCCTTGCCGGCTTCCACGAGCGTGTCCATCACGCTGTTCATCGCCTCCTTCTTGATGCAGTTGAACGAATAGTCGATGCTGATATACTCTCCCGTGTCACGGACAAACGGGCGGTTGCTCGCCTCGCTGTTCTGGAACAGGCCAAACCGAGGATATTTCTCCATGAACGCCTGCAGGCCGTCGGCCACGGCGTCGGCCTGTGCGATCATTGCATCCACATCGTCCGGGTCCAGTCCGGCATCGTTCACCAGTATGTCGCGCATCCGCTCCTTGTCGGTGTCCTTCCATGTCCGGTAGTTCATCTCCACGCTGCCGTCGTCATGGCGCACCACGGCAGGCTTGCCGTCCACGTCAAGCAAGGTCTTGCTCTTCGCAATCCCCTTATACTCCGCGAACGGTTTCATCTTTCTGCCGCTTGACTTCAGCCACTTGTCGAAGTTTTCCTTACTCACACCAGTGATATTGCCGAGCCCCTTCCAGCCTTTGCTGTAGTTGGCAAGGTATGCTTCCCTTGCCTCCGCTTCAGAGCCGTAGCCATACATCACCTTGTGCTCGTCAAACGTGCCGTCAGTGTTCACCTGATCCACCACATACACGGTGCCGTTCCAGCTGTCGAGGTCTGCAGCATCATTGATGAACATGTCAAGATGGTCACCATCTTTGCCGAGCGTGCCACGGATATAGCCGTAAGTGTCGTGCATGGTAGTCTTCCACTCCTTGCCGCCAGCATCCTTGCCCGAGCGCACCGAGCCCTTCGGATTCTCGATAGTGTAGTCATAGCCGCCAAACTTCACATGCCCCTTCTTGTAGTTGCCGCTCGTCTTCTGGGCATCCGAAGGATTTGCGTCCGTCTTTGCAATGGCATCGCTTAGGCGAGCGGAAAAACTGCTTTCGTTCCGGCTCACGCCACCATTCCCAATCTGGTCTTCTCTTGCCACGTCCTCCGTCTCGGCTGCACCTATAGCTTCATCTACTCTCTTGGTAACCTCGGCAAGACGGGTATTGTACTCTTCCATCATTTGTCTGCGTATCTTACCGTCATTGTCTACCTGGAATGAGAACGCATCATATTTTCTTATAAAAGTACCTGCCGTCGGGTCTTGTCCCTCGTTGTATATAGCTACGTCTTCGTATTTCTCGATAGGCTCGCTTTGGACTTCCATTGCATAGCCGTTAGACGTGCGGAATACGCCCGCTTTCTTTCCGTTCGCAAAAAGATAGCCAGTATTTACAGAATAGTCGTTGGCCATTGCCGACTTTATTTCTGCATCTCGCATCCGCTTTTTCTCAATGGCTTCTTCCCGTCTTGCCTTTTCCTGACGTGCCTTCTCTTCGGCTTTCTTGGCTTCCTCATAATCTTCTTTGAGACCGAAGATGTCCATTATGCGTTCCTTGGCTTCTTC
>CAVINS010000036.1:14775-36525 GCA_963643925.1 Bacteroidaceae bacterium | reverse complement strand
GTCATCATCTCCTGCGCGTCTGACAGGCGGCCTGCGATTTCATATTTAATTTCCAGTTCTTTCATCTTTATTAGAATTTAATTGTTGTACTTTCGTTTTGTTTATTTCGGACACAAAATTACAACATATTTTTGATATGGCAAAATTTATTTTCACGCAATTTAGATTTTTAACTATTGCAAATTAAAACGCAATTATAATTCAATCACTTAGATTTTAACGCAGATTTAATTTTTAACACTCGCCAGTATAGGAACGCCCTGACTTTTTGCCTCAGAAAATCATTGAGGGACAGAATTTTGCACCATCCAGGCACAAAAAAACGACCCACATTCTCGCGAATATGAGCCGTTGAAACAAATGAAAAGTGAGTAGAAAAGAAGATTGTCGCTAATATGGCAGGTCGTCGAAGGTTATCCTGACGGTCTGCATGATGTTGCCGAGGAGTTTCCCGTACACATAATATCTGCTTGCGTCGATGCCGTGGTTGAAGGCGTCGATGGGAACGTTGACGTAGTGGTCATCCTTGTCCTTCGCCCATGTGTAGTTGCGGAGTTCCTTGATGAGGTTCAGAGAGCGTTTCGTCACCATGAGCTTGTAGGTCTTCATCTTGTCAATGCCCGCCAGTATCGACCCCGCCGGCTTCATGACTGGGTAGATGAGGAGGCCGCTGTTGGCGATTTCCTGTATCAGCCGCTGGTCTGCGCTGTCGGCGATGATTTCCAGCTGGAGGTTGAGCCGCTTGAACTCCCCGATGATGTGCGACGAGAGCATACCTGCCTTGTAGAACAGCTCATCGAGGAAGAGTTTTTCGCCTATCACCCCGCACCGCACGGCTGCCGTCGGGTCGTGTGTGAAGCCGAAGTCCAACCCCACGGCTTGGTGCTTGGCGTTCTCAGGGAACTCGTCCACCTGTTCGAACCTCTCGAACACCAGCCCCTCCACCACGGCCATCTGCCCAAGGCCGAAAACCTGCCACAAGGTCTTGTTCTGCCATTGGAGTTTCTCAATCTCGTCGATGATGGTCTGCTCAAGGAAAGGGTTGTCCTTGTAGGTGCTGATGAAATGGTAGGTGCCAGGGTCTGCGTTGAGCTGGCAGAGCCAGTGACCGTCGGAGAACGAGGGGTTGTAGTCCACTATGGCGAAGCGGCGGGTACGCCAGATGAGCTGCTGCCACTCGATGTACTTGATTTCATTCGCCTCGTTGACGTACAGCACGTCGCGCTTGCGGCCACGGAGCTTCTGCTCGCTGTCGGTGCTGATGAACTCCACCAGCGAGCCGTTGGGCAGGTAGTATGTCAACTCCGTCTTGTTGCGCTTTTTCTCGTCGAAGAGTCCGAGCTTCATCAGTATCTCCTCGAAGTCACGGAGGACAGAGCCTCGTATGGACGGCAAGGTAGAGCGCACCACCGTCAGCACTATCTTGTGCGTGGCGGCGTAGATGATGAGCCAGATGACGATGTTGTACGTCTTGGAGGAACGCGAGCTGCCCTGGGCGGAGACCACCTTGTAGCCTTGCTTGATGGCGTTGTCAACCTCCCTATAAATTCTCGTTGTCTGAATCTTCATCCTCTTTGTCAACGTCCTCCCTGCGCTCTATTATCTCCACCTGTATGGTGCTGTTGATGTCCTTGCCGTTGGATGTCACGTCGAGGCTGTCGCCGAAGCCCTCGTCACGTCCGAGGGTCTGCATGAAGAAACGCAGCATGTTGGGTTCGGGCCGCTCTTTCCACCCCACCACCTTGCCGTCCTCCATCTCAGGGATGCCGAAAGCGAGGGCCTGCGCCGTGGTTATGCAGCGGTCGAGTATCTTCTTCCGCGACTCCTTCACGGCGGTGTCAAAATCAGGGTCGTCTTTCGTCCATTTCCAGATAGTCTGCCTTGTGCAGCCGAGCATTGCGGCGGCGTTGGTGAGACTGCCGTTAGTCTCATTCAATACCTTGCGAAACTCCTCCAAAAAGGGTTTTTTGTACGTGTTGGCCATTGTTTTTTCCTCCTTTGTCTTGGTGCCTCATCCAGCACGCGAACCACCAGTTACGGCAAGTGTTGAACCATTTGCTGGCACTCTGCGGGAGAGACCAGTCTATGTACTTGTCAGTAATGGGTATCTGCTCTGCGCCAAGGATTTCGGCGTGTATCAGTTCGTTGTCCACCACAAAGGAAGAGCCTTCCTTGTCCCGCCACGCGAGGTGTACGTTCTCATCGTAAGACCCCCTGCCCTGCACGCAGCAGAAATAGTAGTAGGGGGCTTTCTCCAGTTTGAGGTTCTCATACCTCATCACCCGGTCGAAACGTGTCACCCGCGGGTCGTTTTTACCCAATAGGCTCTCCATGCAATGGACTGATAAGTTGTACCCTCGCACATATCTCAGCCACTGAATCCAGTTGCTGTTCTTGAGTTCTATAATTTTAATCTCGCTCATCTTTGTTTAGATTTTACGAGTACAAAAATACAACTTTTTTTTAATATGGCAAAATAAATTTTATACTTTCTCCATAACTACCTCATTTTATACCAAATGCGGCTATGGCGTCAGCCTGTCTCCCGTAGCTCTGTCCGTTAGGAAGTTTGAGGTCGAACTCATATTCAAGAGCCTTGCGGTTGGTCTCGCTGTCATACTCCCTCGTCTTGCGGACACCGCGGAAGAAATAGCCTGTGTTCTTCTTGAACTCCACTTGCCATCCTTTCTCCGCAACGATGCTGTCAATCTCCTCCTTCCTGTGGAAACGTTGGAAGAACCACTGCCCCTCTTTCAGAAAACCGGTGAAGCCGTCCTTGTCGAAGTAGTTGCTGGAGAAATCTGTGCTGACGTTCTTCTTCATCTTCGCCTCGCTCTCCATCATCTCCCGAAGCCGTCCGCTGAAGAATATGATGCCGCCTTTCTTGCAGAAGAGGTTGAGGCAGTTCCATACAGCATCCTCAGCCTCCTTGCAGTTCACGGAGTTGATAACGGCGTCGCATATCACCACGTCAAACTGCCCATGCCGCTCCACGTCACGCAGCATACGGTCTATCATCTTGTGACCGCGGCTGATGTCGATGGAGACACGGTTGTGGTTGAAGAACTCCACGCCTATGGCGTTGGTGTAGCCCAGCTCAGTCCTGATGTAGTTCAGCGAGAGACCCTTTCCGCAGCCGAAGTCGAGGATGCGGAGGCTCTGCGGCTTGTCCTGCAAGTAAGGCACCACAAGCTCACGGTATAGGACAGAGCATTTCATCTCCCCGTGGCGCGATGGCTGCGCCAACCCCTGCACGAAGTCCTGCTTGGAGATATGGTCGTAGTTGAACACGCCGTACTCCTTGCTGAACCACTTGTCGAAGAGGGGTCGCTTGCTTCCGTCGATGACGGAGATGTTCACGCTCATGTTGAGCGAGAAGCAGGCCGACAGGTAGCTGTTGCCAAGCACCACCTCGTCACCGCACACGATGGCGCAGAACACGTTGCCGAACTTCATCAGCAGCGAGCAGATGTCCTTGGCGTAGGTCGGTATGAGACCGCCTCTCTTGAACGCTTGCAGCGGAACGTCGTCGTAGAAACCCTCCCTGAACTTGCGCTTGGTGAAGCCATGTTCGTCAGGCTCGCCCTCGGTGCCGTTGTGGAGCTGGTTGAACCTGATTTCGTCAGTTATGCTGACGTGCTTGTCAATATAGTAGCAGGGGTAAGAGGTTATGCCCACCGTCGCGGCGGTCTTTGTCCGCTGGTGGCCTGCCACGATGGTCTTGCTCTCCCTGTTCACGATAATCGGGAGGATGAAGCCCAAGTCAGAAAGCGAGCCTTTCAGGTTCTCTCTCGCGTCATCGGAGAGATAGCGGGGATTGTACTCCGCAGGTGTGATTTCATTTGATGATACCCATTCCATTTTGTAAGTATTTTATGAATCCGTAACTTATTCCGTTTTCCTCGGTGTAGTTGTCGAGGACGTTCATCCACCGCTCTTTCTCCTGCGTGGTGACAGGTATCTTGAAGCGGTCGAACTGCATGTGGTCGCAGTATTGCGGTGTCTCGTAGAAGCCCCTCTCGATGACCTGCTCCTGCACCGGCGGCAACTCGTAGTCGTCGGGAACGTGGCCGTTCTCCGATGGTGACGAGGGTGTCGCCTCAGAGATGTCGAGAGGCTGCTCACCGCCCTGACGCTCCACGCCCACGCCGTTCCCTTGCGAGGGAAGAGTCTCGCTGGGGTCGCTGTCCTGCTGTGCGGCCTGGGCTGGGGCGGAGACCGTCGGCACCGTTGGCGCGGCGGCTTCGACGGCCACGCCCTCGAAGCCTGCCATGGCGACACTTGCGGCCTCGTAGGACTGGAACACGTCCGCGTACAGACTGTCAACCATTTTCTTGTCCCACTCACCGAAGTCGCCGTTGTCCTTGATGATGAACTCCGTCCGCTCCTCCTCGTCCATGTCCTCCGACTCCACGCTGACGTTGGGGGACTTTCTCCAGCCTCCCCAGTACGCCACCTTCGCCTCCACCTCCTCCGGCGAGACGCTCTTCGAGAGCCGCTGCCTTGTCTCCCCCTCGCTCATCTGCGCTATGGAGAGAAGAGCCTTGTGCCTCATGTTGCCGCCTATAATTACGCCCTCGCCGTCGGTGACGATGGAGCGGTACGAGAGCATTTCAGGGAACGAGAGTATGGAGTTCACCAAGTCAGACATCTTCTGCTTGCTAATCTTCCGTGGGTTGCCCTCGTTCTGCCGTATGTTATTTATTCCTGTTTCCATTGAGAAGATATGATATGAAACCGCTTAAATCGGGGCGCTGGGCCTGATAGGAGAGGACTTCGCCGAGAAGCCACTCATGCTCCTCCTCCGTCATCTCCACACGACCTCCGCGTCCCGTGCCGAAATGTATTCTATGGATTCGCTCCGTCCGAACCTCCACCTCCTCGTCGTTGATGGGGGCATCGAAGTCGCCCAGCTGCATGTAGTCCCTGCCGAGCCACTCCTGGTACTGCTCCTCGTTGATGAGGTCTCTCATCTTGGAGACATCATCCTCGCCGTAGTAGGTGTTGTCCTTGATGACGAACTGCCGCAGCTGCCGGTCGGAGAGGTCGTCGGCGACAAGCACGTCAACCTCGTGGCTCGCGAGAAACCGCTCCCAGTAGGGCATGTGTCTCTCCTTGCCAGCGTCCTCCAGCACATAACGGATGTCCTCAGCCGACATCTTGGCGATGCGGAGCAGGGCTTTCACACGCTGGTTGCCGCCTATGGGCCTCATGTCTGGCGACAGCACGATGGGTCGCACCCGCAGCATGGGCGGCAGGCTGATAATGGACTTCACAAGCACGTCCAGCATATAGTCGGAGATGACGCGCGGGTTGTCGGGGTTCTCCTTGATTTGTTCTATCTTGACACGTTCTTTTCGCATGGCTATCTGTTGTTGATACCGATAAGGTTTATCCTGTTCTTGAAACGCAGGAGGTAGTCTATCTCCATGAGCGTAGAGCCTGTCGTCAGTATGTCGTCGAACACGACAACTATGGGTTCGGCTATCTTCCTGACGAGCTGGAACTCCGGGTGCAGCCTGTCTCTGTTGCCGGACTTAATGATGTCCTTGCGGAACGCCACGCCGAGGGTGTCAGCGATGCCCTCGGCCACCACCTCTGCGAAGTTGCAGGTCTGGTGCCTCCGCTTCGGGGCCGTGATGATGCACACCTCGTCCTTTCTCCGCACTCCTATGAGGGAGGAGAGTATCAGCACCATCTCGTCTGTCATCATCTCTGCGCATTTCCTGCTGCGCTTTATCTCGGAGAGCGTCATGCCCGTGTTCGTCACACGGTACGCGCTGACGTAGGCGAGACCGCCCTTTTTGTGCAGCGCCCAGCGGGGTGTCATGTCGCACTGCGGCTCCGGTATGGCGTGGCCCATGTTCATTCCGCACCTCCCTCCTCCAGCATGGCCATGAAGTCCTCGCCCTTGATAATCTGTGTCTGCTCAGGCAGCCCGAACATGGAGAGGAACGAGGTGAGGCTCGCCATGTTGTCGAACGACAGCATGAGGTAGGCATCCGTCTGCTCCGCCTTGTCAGAGGCTTGCTGGCTGACGGTCTGCTTCACGTCTTTCATGTGCTGCACTTTCTCTTCCTGAGTCATGGGCTGCCGCGGGGCGCTCACCGGCGCGGGAGGCTGAGGGGCGGGGCTGAGGGCCTGGGCGAAGTCCTGCGCCACGGACTGCGACACGGCGGCGGAACTCTCCTCGATGCCGTAGCCCATCATGGCGAGGTCTTGCTCCGTCAGTCCCGCAGCCACATAGTCGATGTCGGTAACGAGGTCTCTGAGCAGGTCGTAGTTCCACTCGCCCTGGGCGCTGGGGTTGTTGAGGAGAACCACAAGCTCCTTCTCCGACTTCTCATCCACGTCGATGACGTCGCAGCGTATGGCGTAGTCGTTGCCGCCTGTGGCGGGGTCGTATTTCTGCAACTCGTCCATGACGGTGAGCCGCTGGTGTCCCTGCACGAGGGTGTTGCCAGTCCGCTTGTTCACCACGATGCCTCCGACGAGACCGAATTTCTTGATGCCCTTTTTGAGGGTCTTCAGGTTCTCAGGGCTGATGGTGCGTGGGTTGTAGTCCGCGAAGTGGATGTCGGAGCGTTGCATCTCCACGTTGACGGCCTTGTAGTATTTTGATATGTCGCTCATTGCTGTTGGTGTTTATAGTGGTACTCGAAAAGTATTCTGCGGGAGAGGGGGAACACCCTGTATATGCGCTCGAGGTCTGCCGGCGCATTCTGCTCCATCCACAGGAAGCAGTCCTCGTTGAAGCCCACACCGTTGTTGTTCTTGCCTCCGTAGCGTATGGGCGTAGGCAGCCGTCTCTGCCGCATGTACGCCAGCACCTCCTTGTGAGTCCATGTCGCCACAGGGTACGCCCACAGAGCCGTGGGGCGTGTCTTGTAGGATGCCGTATAGTGGTCTTTCTCGTAGGTGTTGAGCATGAGGCGGCGGTTCATGCTGTCGGCTTTCTTCATGCCGAGGAACACGCTCTCTATGCCCGTGGCGTTCATCGCCGACTCCACACACTTCACGAGGTCTGACAGTTTCTGCTTGGGGTCTGCCATGCAATACATGCCGTTACGGTGTATGTAGGTGAGGTTCCAGTGGGGTATCTGCATGACCTCCACGTTGCCGTAGCGCCTCACGGAGGAGTTGATGAAACGCTCGATGTGTTCCAGCCCCGGCACGAAGTACATAAACACGCACACCACCCTCCTGAAATGCGGGGCCACGAGGTCGAGGGTGACGAGGCTGTCCTTGCCGAAGGAGTTGAATACGATGCACTCGTCCGACCGCTGCCTGACGTGCGTGATGGTGTCCTGTGCCTGTTGGAGAATGTTCATTTCCGTTATGTGTTGTTGATGCAGATGTAGTAGTTTCCGTCCTCCGTGGTGACGAACTCGCCGTCCTGCGTGATGAGCATGGCGAGGCCTGTACGCGGGCGGACACGGATGCGGGCGCCGTCCTCGGTGATGATGAACGCCCTGTTTTCGTTGTCCTCCGCCGCCAGCAGCAGCCACTCGGTGATGGGCTGGTAGTCGAGGCATGTCAGGGCGACCGTGAAGTCGCACCACACCATGTCGTCGCGCAGGAGGAACTTGGAGACGCTGTTTGACTTGTAGTAGCACCTGTAGTAGTTGCCGTTGCCGTTGAAGTAGAACTCGCGCTCGTCGGGCTGCATGAGGGTGGCGAAGAGAGCGTCCCACTTGTCCCAGAACTCCTCTATCGTGGAGGTCTTGATGTGCAGGTGCAACGTCATGTCGCGGGTTTTGAAGCGGACGTTCTTCGGGTCGTACTTCGCCCCCGCCGAGTACTGCGAGGCCACGCTGAGGTTGCCCTTCACGGAGGATGCCTTGTAGATGGTCTCGTCCGTGCCTGCCACGACCCAAGCCCCGAACTGCGAGAGGTCTGCGCTGTCTATCTCGTAGCCGTTCTGGTTGACACCCGAAGAGCCGTAGGGCAGGGGCATACCGTCGGGCATGGAGGGCAGGGCGGGGGTGTCCTCGACGAACGTCAGCGACACCTGCGAGGCCGACGCCCCCCTGATATTGGAGAACGTGCCGTTGCTGGCGAGACGCAGGGTGTATGTGCGGCGCAGCAGGGGGAAGTAGAACTCGTGGTAAGAGCCGTCCGAGAGGTCGGCTATGAGGTCTTCCGCCCAGTCGCGGTCTGTGATGTAGAACGCTATGGTTATCTGGCGGCTGTTGAGGACAGGTGCGGAGAGGTCAGCCTCCACGCCGTTCTCCTCGTGCCAGTCGTAGGTCTCCACGGTCTTGAATGAGGGCATCTGGATGAGTGTACTCAGCCCCTCGTCCTTGACGTACAACCCATAGTTGTTGTAAGCGTCCACTCCGTCCAATATGAAACGTCCCGCAAGCATGGTTATTCTGTTTTTTTGTCGGTCATACAGCCATCCTCACCTTTAGTCCCTGTATATCGTTTACGGCTTGGTGCATCTCGTGGATGTCGTGGTCGATACGCACGAGGTGTTCCGTGTAGTCCTCTATCTGCCGCACGCTGCCCATTATCGCCGCCACGTTCTGCTGAATGAGTATCGTGTTCTCGTTGATGGAGAACGTGTGCCCCTGCACGGCTGTCATGCGTCCGTTCAGCTCGTCCACGCTCTCCTGGCTGGCGTTGGCTATGCCCTTGTTGGATGCGGAGCGGTCGTTCTCGCTGTCGCCCCAGCCAAGCCCCGCCAAGCTGAGCTCCTCCGACAGCTGCTGGTACAGCTCTTTCGCCCCCGCTACCTGCGACTTCAAGCCCTCCGCCATGCCGCGGAACGCCTCGTTAGTCCAGATGTAGTTGCCGTCTTCGTCCTGCTCAAGACCTGCGTTCTCCGCGTACTCTTGGAGGTATCTGCTGAGCCGCTGCAAAAGGGGCTGCACGAACACGGTCTGAATGACCATGTTCCGTATCATGTCGTCGATGCTCTCGTTGATTTTGTCAATGGCACTCTCGAAATCGTTGCCGAACTCCTTGAAGATGTCGAGCCAGTTGTCCACTATGCTCTGGATGTCAGTGCCTGCGAGACCCTCGAACATCTCGCGGACACTCTCGCCCATGTTGTACGCCGCCTCCGCTATCTCGTTGTCAATCTCCGTGGTGTTCTTTCCCTCCGCTATCAGCTCTGCTCTTCTCTGCTTCAGCATGTCCAGCGAGAGCTTGTCGGCCTTCATTTGCAAGTTGAAGTAGTCCACAGCGGAGAGCGAGCCTGACTCATACAACTCGGTCATCTCCCTCAGTATTTCCAGCCTCTTCTGGTCGAAATCGTAGTCAACGCCGTTTGCAATATCGGCGTAGGTGCTTGAAGAAATTATGTTGTTATTTTTGTAGTAGTTTGTCGCCCACTCTTTTTCCTCCTCTGTTGCTTCCTCCCAACGGTTGATAATATCTTGGAACTTTTCCCAATTTTTCTCTGACACGGACTGATAACCCGCTGGGGTAATAGTTCCCCAGCCAAGGTCTCCGAAAATTCTGTTAATAGACTCAATGACCCTATCCTGGCCTTCTCCTATCCAGTCTTTGACTATTCCTTTTTCCATAAGAGTCGGCAAGTCAAACATTTCAAGGAGTGCATTCGCCATTTGTTCGTTTGTGCCAGCACCATTCTTCAGGCTGTTCCAGTTGGAGGTACTGTCGTAATCAGCATCCGCTTTAAGACCATTTATCGCCTCCAGCAAGGACTTTCGATAGTTCGTGTAGTCGAGGGAGGCAATGGTGTCACTCAGGCTGTCAATGGAGCTAATAACGTTTCCGATGCCGCTGACAACTTCATCGAGGTAATTCTGCGCCTCCTCCCTTCTCGCCTTCTCGGCCTCGGCCTGCTTGGTCTGAGCGTCGAGGATGCCAGTGACAACGCCCTGCCCGACACCGAGGACTGCACCGATAACAGCGCCCCAGACGCCGCCTATCTGCGCCCCAGCCGCCGCATAACTGCCAGCCGTGGAGATAGTGCCAGCGATGCCATCGAAAGTGTCCGCCATGCTCTCCAGCTTGGCGTTTTCGGTGGCGTCGGCGAAGTCCCTCATAGCGTCGGCGAGGCCGCCCACGATGTTGGAGACCTTTGTCAGTCCGTTCACGAGGTAGTTCACGCCCCGCTCCGTGGCCTCCTTGGTCTTGCCGCTGAAAGCGTCCTCGAAAGCCTCCTTGATTGTGTAGCCTGTCCCCATTTCACGCAGCTCCTCACGCACCTTGCGTATCTGCTCTTTGAGCTTCTCGAACTGCTCTGCGGAGAGCTGGGCGTTGTAGGCGAGGTTGAAGTCATCGAGGCTCATCGACTCCATTTCGTCGAGGGCGCGTTTCGCCTCCTTGACATTCTCGACGGTCTGCTCGTTGAACACGTCGCCGATGTTGTTCTTCACGAACTCCTGCTGGAGGCTTTTCAGGCTCGTCTTGTATGTCTTCTCCAGCTCTTTGAGGGCGGCTTGGAGGTTCTTTTTCTTCTTCGGGTCTTGCTCCGTGGTAATCTGCGACTCTATCTCAGCCCTCTTCTTCTCGTAGGACTCCGTGAGGGTCGTCATCTCCTGCTGGAAACCTGCGTAGTCGCCCAGCAAGGAGCTGTAGTAGGTCTTCAGCTCGTCCTGACGCAGCTTCTGGTACTTCTTGTTTATGGCATCCTCGCTCTGCTGCTCGTCATCGGGGAGCTGCTTGTTGGCGAGTATCTCCGCCTGCCGTTGCAGCTCCAGTTGTTTGAGCTTCAGTTCGAGTTCCTTGGCGCTGCCAGCCTCCGCAGCCTCCAGTTCCAGCTCCACGCCCTCCTGCGCTATGCTCACCTTGCGGGCCTCCAGCTTCTGCTCCAGCAGCTCCGACTCCTTGGCATACCGCTCCTCAAGGGTCTGCTTCAGCTTCAGCAACTCCTCTATCTCCTCCTGGGAGAGGTTCTTGTCGGTCTTTACACGGATGTCTATGTCCTCTATGCGCCTATCGTAGTCCCGCTTCAGCTCCGCCCTCTGCATGTCGGCGTTCTTGGGGGCTGACGTGGTGCTTTCGTCCTCTATCTGCCTGCGGATGGAGAGGAGCTTGGCCTGATGCGCCGCCTCCAGCTCCTCCAACTTCTGCTGCAACGCCTTCTCCTCGGAGAGTATCTGCTCGTTGATGGCCTGTCTGGCCGTGGTCGTGAGGTCAACCTCCTCCCTCAGACGGCGTTTGAGTTCCGTAATCTTGTTGGCGGAAGCGGCCTCTGCGGCCTTCACGTCGCGATCGTAGCCGTCACGGATGAGGGCTATCCGCGCCGATGTGGCGGACTGCACCTCAGCGGTCTCCGCCCGCTGTATCGCCCTGGCCTTCTCTGCTCGCTCCTCTGCGAGTTGGGCTGCCTCAGCATTAACGTCGGCCTCGTCGGTCACGACCTTGATGCCCATCTCTATCTTCTTGCCAGTGTTGTCAACCTGCCCCTGCACGGCTGCGAGCATCGCGTCCACCGCGCCTTTCGACACCTCCACGCCGTCAACCATGAGCTTCTTGCGGCCAAAGCCAAGGAAGCCGGTACGCTCATAACGCACGTCAAGCCCCTGTTTCTCCATCTCCTTGTTGACCTGCCGCCAGCTCATGTCGCCGCCGCCGTCTTTGTCGGAGCGGAGCTGCAACGCTTGCAGGGCTTTCTGTTGCCGCTCCAAAGCCTTGGTGTTCTCGTCGATGTTCTCCGACTCCTCTTTCCACTTCTTGGCGGCTTGCTGGGCTTTCTCCTGCTTGAGCCGCAGTATCTCGTCCTCCAGCTTGTACTGCTCGGAGAGGGAGTGGTTGCCTGCCTTCAGGATGGACAGCTCGCGCTCCTTGGCGGCTATCTGGCGGTCGTAGCCGCGGTTGCCGTTCTCCGTGAGCTGCTCAAGGAGGTCAAGGTGGGCTTTCTCGACGGCGTTGAGTTGCTGCTGCTTCTCAGCGGCGCTCTTCATCTTGCTGATGAGCAATGTCACCACGCTCACGAGGGCTGATATGAGACCGAGGATGAAACCGACCGGATTCGCCTTTAGCGTTGCCCACAGAGCCTTGAACGACGCGGTGCTTAACTTCGCCCCCGCGCTCACCGCTGACAGCGCGGCCTTGAATATCTGGACCGGGTTAGTGCCGCCCTTTGCAGCCACGGCGAGGTTGCGCAATCCCTGCACAGCCGTGCCGATGTTGCCGTTGGCACCTTTGAGGACTCTATCGAGGGACTCCCACGCACTCTCGGCGTCTTTCTGCTCGCCCTTGGACTGGTTGAGCTGGTAGCCCGCCTCCTGTAGCCTCGCGGTGAGTTCTTGATACTCTTTCTCCAAGTCTTTCACGGCTTGGATGTCGCCTGCCTCGGATGCCGCCTTTATCTTGTCCTTTGCCTCGTCGCACTGCTTGGAGAGGTCTTCATATTGCTTCTCGTTCTCTTTTACGGTGGCGTTCAGCTCGTAGAGGTTCGACGATGCCTCCGCCGCTTTCTTCCCGAGGTCTGCGCCAAGCTCAGAGGCCGCGCCGGAGGCTTTGGCGTTGAGACCGTCGAGGGCTTTCTGCAAGTCGAGGATTTGACCTGAGAGGCTCAGAAACGCGCTGTCGTCGGTCGTGTTGGAGAGCTGCTCTTGCAAGTCTGCAATCTCCGCTTTCAGCTCCTTGACACGGTTGTAGTCCTCCTCGCTGGTGAAAAGGAGCGTAGGCCCGTCATCACTCAACGCTTTGTTGATTTCGTTGATGGAGGCTGCCGTTTTCTTAGCGTCCTCCTGCAAGTCCTTGTAGGCTTTGGATGCTTTTACGGCGTTGGTTTTCGTGGTGTCGCCCGACTGCACGGCTGCGGAGACCATACTCTCCATTTCTTTCCTCACCATTTGCAGGTGGGCTTTGAGGTCGTCGTGCTTCTTTACGCTGTCGGTGTATTTGTCGTTGACATCTTCGTACGCCCCCGCAATATCGAGGAGTTTTTCCTTCTGCTGCTCCAGCTGCTCTATATAGCCCTTGACGGCTGAAGTCTGGCCTCCAAGTTCGAACTGCTGTCGCTCCGACAGGCTGCTCACGTCGGACAGGTACTTCTTATAGCTGCTGATTTGGCTGTTAATCTCACGGATGTTCTCTGTTATTCCGAGGGTGTTGCCTTTCAGCTTGTCACTAATCTGTTCGGAAGACTTAGCGAACTGGGAGAGGGAGATACCAGAGGCGTTCATCTCTGTGTCTATCGCCTGGCCGAGGGCTGTTGCGTCACGAGACAGGTCGCGGAGTGCGAGTCTGATTTCCTTCAAGGAGTCCTCGAAGTCCTCCTTTAATAGCTTTAGCGAGATGCTTACTGGTATGTTGTCCATAATTAGTGCTTGTGCCTGTAGAAGTCCTTAATTCGTTGCCAGTCGTCGGGATTGCCCATGTCCGCCACGTCCTCGTCACCCCCGGTGTCCTTTCCGTCTTTCTTCGTCTTGCCGAAACTTGGTATCACGGAGCCGTACATGATGATGTTGGCGTATGACATCCGATAGACGGCGTAGTCAAAGGAGCATCTGTACCACTTGACGAAGCTGCCTATCAATGCCCAGATGCTGTCGTTTCCGTTCTCTCTGTCCCCACTTTCGTCGCCTTGGTCAGATTTATCCCTGCGAGGAAAGTGGTAAGAGCGAAAAAATCGGCGAGGTCTGTGTGCTTGATGAGTGTCTGCGCCGCCTCGTTGAGTTCCCTCGCGCTGTGCCTCACGGAGAGCCTCATCGCCTTTCTTCTCAGCCTGCGCTTGAAGAGCCAGTGCCCCGGACGGCCAAGCATCATCAGCCAAGGGCTGCTCATCATCACGGCGAGGACGATCGGGGTGTCGCCGTAGTCCTTGGCGTTACGCAGCGTGCTGACGAAGAGGTTGTCCTCACCGCCAGTCATCGTGTCGGGCAGCTCGGAGATTGCCGCCGACATCTCCACTATCGAGGCGAATGTAATGCGGGACACGCGGTACTTGCGTTTCCCTATGCGTATGCTTCTTGGGTACTGGAGCAGCGTCTCCGCTGTCTTTCGTTCTACTGTTGCCATTTTTCTATTTGTCTCTGTCAGTCTCCGAGGTTTCATCCGATAAAACGGCTTCACGTCCCTTTACAGGCTCAGAGATATTAGGGTTGCCCCCATGAGGGCAACCCTTGGGGTCACGCCGTTAGGCGGCTGCGGACTGGGTGACAGTCACCGTGGCGCTGTAGCCGGTGCCGTCGGTGATAGTGACCTCAGCGGTGCGGGTGGCGGCGCTGGAGCCGCTGTTGGCGGTCACAGTGACGGTGACGGCACTGCCGGTGACAGTGGCGGTGCACCACATCTCGCTGGAGGTGGCGGCGATGTCTCCGTTGCCCTCGACGGTGACGGTCTTGCCGGTGCTGTTGGCTGCGGCGTCAAAGGCAAGGTCGGTCTTATCGACGTCCACTCCGAGGAATTTCACCATGTCACCTCTGGCAGGCTCAAGAGCCGTGGCGGTGTAGTTGACGCGGAGGGCGTCGGTCTTAGTCCAGTTCTTTCCGCCCACGAGGGTGCAGCGGTCAATCTGGAACGCAGGGGCGTTGGGGTCAACGTCACTGCTCACGCGGATGGCCCACTCGCCCGACACCACGCCGTTGGTGGCGGGGAACGGAAGCGAGAGGTTCTTCTTCTTCAGCAGCTCGAAAGCGAAAGTCGAGGTGCCTGGCTCGGTGTAGGAGTCCACGACCTTGCCCTTCTCGTCCTTCAGCTCCGTGGTGTTGCCGTCGGCGGTGGAAAGGGTGGCGGTACTCTCCTTGGGGGAGTCCATCTCCAGCCAGTCGCCATCGACAGGCTTGCCGTTCACGGACTGCTTGATTTCAATCTTGGGAGCTCCAATAAGGGTCTTCATTGTTTTGTCCTTTCTTTGTTAATATGTTACAGTCAGTTCTCATTCAGCAGCCAGAAGTCCATCTTGAGCGATACGAAATGCTCACGGAGGACTTCCTCCTGAAATGTCAGCACCATGCCGTTTCTCTCGAAGTAGATGTCACCGCGCTTGGAGAGCAGCCTCGGCACGGTCATAGCCCACTCTGACAGCGGTATCGTGCGTTGCTTGGTCTTGTAGTACGCACCGCTCGCCGCGAGGGTGTCGGGAACGTAGATGTTGACCACGCACGAGCCGTGCTGTATCTGCCCCTCGTCGCCTGTGAGTACGGCCACAACGATGTCCTCCTTGTCTCCGTCCGTGGTGTCGTTCTGCAAAGGACGGTCGCCCTTGCAGTACACCTTTCCCGATATGGGAGGTTCAATGGCGGTAACGTTGTCCCGCAGCCACATCTCCAGCTGTTCTCCGTTCATAAGGCAAAATCAGATATATGACGTTTGACAATATCCCCTGCGGCGAGTCGCGCTCCGTCGATGACCACGAACCCCCTGCGCTCCGTGATGGCAGCGTAGGAAGCCGCCGCCACAAGGCGCACGCAAGGCTCGTCGCCGACCTCAGAGACGAGGCTTTGGAGCAGCGCGTCCCCGTCGGACTTGCCCTCTCCGTCAGAGCCACCGGTGAACACAAGCTCCCCGCCGATATACACCCCATAGCGTATCGTGGAGGTAAGGTAGCCCGTCCTGTCCTGATAGGTCTTCGTAGAGAGAGCGGTCTGGTACATATCCTCACCGACCCCCTTCAGGAAATCAAGCGCGGAGGTCTCCACCTTCCCGCTGATGCCGTCGAGAAGCGTGCCAACCTTGGTTATGTCACAACTTATACCCATATCTCAACGGTTTGCGTGATTGTGTAGAACTCTATGCGCTGCACCTGAAAAGAGCCGAGAGCGCCTGTGATGTCGTGCGTGAGGCTCACGGAGCGGACGGAGTGGAACGCCGTCCCCACCTCCTCAAGGTTGCAGGTGACGCTGTAGGCGCAGTTGCGATTGCGACCGTCGTCGTAGCGGCCTTTCCTGTCCTCAGAGATCGTGGAGATGGTGCAGCGTACCTCCTTCTGGTCAAGAGAGGAGACGGCGACAGGCATCCCGCTCTCGTCAAGATCGGGCTGCGTGGGGTCTCCGTATCTCATGTATCCGTTGGGAAATATCTGCATGGCTCGTCCCTCCTTTTGGCTACCACATATCAGACACGTCTTTCAGCGTTGACTGCTCCTCGCCGGTCTCACCGATGAGAGTCTCGCCATACTCCTTGTAGATAGCGTTGGCGGTGCCGCGGATACCAGCGGGGTTCTGGGCGTTGATGCTCCCACCCTGAGAGAGGTTCACCATAGTCAGCACGAAGCGGAGGCAGTCGGCGTAGGCGAGGCGAAACGCCCTGCTGTCAGCCACCTCCTGCGAGAACGTGCCGTCACCCTCCAGCCCGCGGCTGATGAGTTTCTCCTCGGCCTGGCTGTCGGAGAGCGGGTAGTTCACACGCGCTTTTATGGATTCGAGGTTGGTCATCGCTTACTTCTTTTTGCTTGTCTTGGCGGTTTTCGGCTTGGCGGCGGTCTTGGGGGCTGCCTCGGCTGCGGGAGCGGTCTCCTGCCGCTTGGCGGCCTCAGGCTGCGAGTCTGTAGCCTCGTTGCTCTCCAGCGGCTCGCCCACAGCCTCGCAGAGTCCGCCATTGACGAGGCGGCTGATGCGGTCGGGGTCAGAGACCTCAATCTCATCGCCCACCTCGTGACGGATTGCGAAGTTGCTGATGTCGCGGAATGATGCTAACACTCTTAACTTCATGGTTGCTTACGATTGAACGGTTTTAGAGTCAATGGTGTAGATACGGTCAGCGTTGTTCACCACAGGAACGACCATTGCCTGGCTCTTGGTGAACTCCACGATAGGCTCGTTCTCGCTGTACTCGGAGACGAGGGTGTAGTCGTTGGCCATCTGGTAGGTAACACCGTCGATGCGGCGGGTCTCCTCAGCGGTGGAGGTGTACACGAGGTCGCCCACGCGGTCGTCGCAGGCGAACACGCCCATGCCGTCCTGCCAAGCCTTGTGGCTCTGGCGCACGCCATTGATTTCGGTGCGGGTGGAGCGCACGACTCGGTGCAGGGTGACACCCCAGCGGCGCTGGAAGAGGTCGGAGAGCTGCTCGAACGAGAGAACGGGGACGTTACTGCCGCCGCCGACATAGTTCTGCTGGAAGCCGAACAGCCCGCGAATCTGGGTGTTGGTGTAGAGGTAGCCGAGCAGGGTGTTGTCGGCGTAGAAGTGGCGGATGACGTTGCCGTCGTTGTCAGCCTTGTCGAACACCTTGATGATGTCGTTGACAGGGTTTGCGGAGGCGTCGCTCCACACGGTGGACACGCCAAACTTGTTCTCGTCGAGGTAGTGCATGTCAAGACGCACGCCGTCGCCCACGTTGTTGGTGGTGAGACCCACGCCGGTGGAGAGCATGGAGAGGAACAAATCCTCGATGCGCTCATCGACAGCGTTGATGACGAAGGGAACGTCGTTGAAGATGGCGTTCACGATGTCACCCTCGGGACGGCCCTGGGCTATCATGTTGTCGATGTTCTTCATCTGCACCTCGTTGAGGCTGCGCTTCACACCAATCTTGGGGATTTCGCCCACATAGGTGGTGATGCTGTCACGGCTCTTGAGAGGCACGGGAGAACCGAGGGCCACCACGTCAGCGGCCACGCTCTCGTACTTGGCGAGGATGGTAGCGAAACGGCCATCAGCCGAGAACTGGGGGGTGAGCAGCTGGCGGAAGAGGAATGGAATCTGGTTGTTCAGGGAACGTCCATTGAGGCGCTCCACTACCGAGATGACGTACTGGGGAAAGTACTTCTCGACATACTGGGGGAAAAGAGATTTAGTCATTGCTGTTTTTCCTTTCTGTTAATGGGTTAGACTTAGGCCACCTCGTCGGTCATGAAGATGAGGTGGGGACAGGCGGCCTTGAGGCCTAACAGCGAGAGAGCCGTGGGAGTCTCCATCTTAGAGGGGAAGAGTTCCTTGAGGCTTTCCAGCATGGCGGTCTCATTGACCACGCCCGAAATCATCACAGGGCAGGAGCTGCCAGCCTTGACGGTGGCGGCTGCGATGCCCTCGTAGGCGTAGCCGCTGGGGAGTTTGAAGCCGTAGGTGGTGGTGCTGCCGTCGGTGGTGTCGGCGGGAGGTACGGGCTTGTAGTCCTTCACACCGCTGGTGGTCTTGCTGCACACAGGCATTCCGCAGGGAATGACCTCGGAGGTGTAGCCGTCGGTGTTCAGGACACGTCCACCCTCCAGTCCGGCGATGTGCTTGCGGATGATGATGCCGTCCTTGCCGAACAGCACGTTATCCACGTCTTTCACGAGATTTGCTTTGCTCATTGTTGTTGAGTTTTGGGGTTAGACATTGTGTTTCTGTCTCCGCTTACTTTGCGGCGGGCGGAAGAATTTTGTCAAGGATGCCGCTGACCTCTTCTTTCGTCGCCTTCTTTCCGTCGAACTGCGGAGACCGCTTGTCGACCGGCAGAAAGTTGGTCTGGATTTCCTGGGCATAGCCTGTGAGGATTTCGCCAATCTTGGCCTCGTCGGCGTCGCTGGGGATGTCCGCGAAGCCGTGTGCGATAATCCAGTCGGGGATGTCCTTCTCCTTCGCCAGCCTGTTGATGAGGGCCTTGCGCTCCGCGGCAGCCCGTGACGCTTCCTCGGAGGCTCTGGCCTCCTCGATGGCCTTGAGCTTGTTGTCGCTCTCGGTCTTGGCGGTGCTGAGGGTGTTGAGGGCCTCCTGCATCAGCCTCATCTGCTCGTCACGTTCAGCCTTTTCGGCCTTGTACCAATCAGGCGTTTCCTTGTCATCGTCAGGAGGTGTCTTGGTCTGCTTGGCTTTGAGTTCCTCGACCTGCTTTTGCAGCTCCTCGACAGCCTTGTCGTGTTCCGCTTTCGCGGTCTCGGCGGCTTCGGTGGCCTTGCGCTGGGTCTTGGCTACAGCCTCTTGAACCCTCTTGTCGTTGGCTTTCTGTACGCTCTCCAAATAGGTCTTTTGGGTAGCGATTACGCCCTCAATGTTTTCGTCCGTTACCAGCCCCGATGTGGCGAGCATGTCGGCCAGTCCCGAAAGGAAATTTTCGTCTAACCCGAGATGGGCGTAGTCTTGTTTCAGACGGTTGAGAATTTTTGTTTTCATCTGTAGAATGATTATATTTCGGTTTGCAAAAGTACTCACATTTGATTAAATTCCGTCTGCATTGGTTTAATTACGTTGGCAATTCAGCGTTATTTTGCCGTTTTTAGCTCATTTTGGGGCGTTCTGGGCGGCTTCCGTCGGGTGTCGCATATACCAATAAGGCCCACCATGTTTGGCGGGCCTGGGTGACGTTAGGGCGGTTGAGGGGCGGTGTCAGAAGATGTGGTGACGGCAGTTCCAGTTCATGTTGCTGTAGAACACCCCATCCAGCTCATGCCAGCTCCCCAGTCTGACAATTTCGCGTCCGTTCATGAAGATGAAGCGCGAAGCGCCTCGCTCACGCTCCACATATTCCCACAATTGCTCATTGTCCCAGCCGAGCTGCTCCAGCTTGGGCAGAAAACGCTCTCTGAAGAAGATTTCGCTGTCAGTCATGTCATCGTGCGAGTGTATAGGCAGGACTCCGTTGTGGGCGAACCAAATGCCGGTCTCAGAGTCAAAGAATGGGTGGCAGTTGGCGCGGCTGATAGAGCCATGCGTGGCGAGGCGAAAGTGGATAATGCAGTCAGCCGTCAGAGGTCTCGCCTGTATGGCCTTGGTAAACTTGCTGAACGAAAGGGTCTTGCAGCAGTGTCCCTCATTGTCGGCGAAGCCGATGCCGTGCGTGTTGGCCCAATAGACCATTTCGAGGGTACTGATGTTGGGCGTTTCAACGCCAGCTGGTATGTAAAGAATGCAGCACATAATTGATTGTTATTTTGATTGTTGGTTAATATCTTGGTTTGTTGTCATAGCGCCATGCGCAGCCCTCAGTCTTGGGCTGCGGCGAAGTGGCTGGCGCGGTTTTTGAAGTAGGTTTTCTCCTCC
Source organism: Bacteroidaceae bacterium (assembly GCA_963643925.1). Lineage (GTDB taxonomy): Bacteria > Bacteroidota > Bacteroidia > Bacteroidales > Bacteroidaceae > Phocaeicola_A. The sequence continues at coordinate 16,693 of CAVINS010000036.1, read as the reverse complement.
TCAGTCAGAAACTCCATGCCGTCGATGTTGGCGACCGGGGCGGTCAGGCGATGGTCAGCCGACCAGTGCACCAGTCTGATACAGAAACGCGCCCACGCGCTGATTTTGGCGTAGTCCGTAGTGCCTTGGTGCTGGCGAAACTCAATCGTGTGGTGGCGACTCCAAGACTGGCTGTTAATCTTGAAATAGCGGGTGTAGAAGATAGCGGCGATGTCGCTGATGGTGCTGGCGTTGTCAATGCGAGACCTGTCGAGGCGCTCAAAGTCCATGGCGTAGGTGTTATTGCGACGGCTGGGGGCCATAAAGGTGTCTATCACGCTTTCGAGGTAATAGTAATTCACGAAAGTGTTGACGTACTGGGCCTGGGTGATTTGGCCTCCCACATGAACGTGCAAGCCAGTTGAGCGGTTGACTCTCGCGCCCACCTCGTTGAGGGCGTCGCAGCAGGTTTTGAGGGTGTCAAAGCCACCGTTGTTTCCGTTGAGGATCGGGGACACACACTCAATGGCGTTTTCTCCGCGAATTGAGCCGTCAGAGACCAGCTTGTAATAGTGGTCATTGTCATAATGGTTGTATCTTTCGCTGTACATTTCGAGACCCTTACTGCTCGCTTTGTTCACAAGCTCGCTAACGCGGGCGTTGTAGCACTCAATCTCGACACCAAAGGTGTATCTCGCGAGTATCTGCTCGAGGGTGTCACTCACCAGCTGGCGGGCAGCGTCGCGCTCTCTCTTGGCAAGTTTCTTCGCCATTCTCTCAGCGTGAAACAGCTGGCTGATGTCGCTTGTGGTAAGACCTATTTTAAGCAGTTTCTCACGCTTGATGGTCTGGGTAGATTTCTCGCCCATGATGTTGGCGACCTGTTCTCTGATGTCTTTCGTTGTATTCATCTTATTAGAATTTAATTGTTGTACTTTCGCTTTGTTTATTTCGAGTACAAAATTACACTTTATTCCCAATATGGCAAAATTTATTTTTCCGCAATTTAGATTTTTAACTATTGCAGATTAAAACGCAATTATAATTCAATCACTTAGATTTTAACACAGATTTAATTTTTAACATTATGAAAATAGGAAAAATGAAATTTTTTCTTGTCAGTTTGAAATGAAATCGTACTTTTGCACTCAAAATTAAACTACATTTGATTATGAATATCAGAGACAACGTAAAAAGGCTGTGCAAGTTACACGGCATCACCCAGAAAGAGGTAGCGGCCAAAATGGGCATAACTGACAACTCGCTCAACATCACCCTCAACAAGGCCAACCCGAAGCTCTCCACATTGGAGAGCATAGCCGCCGCGTTGGACGTTCCCGTCATCGACCTGCTGCGAGACCCCTCCGACGTAGAGGCTGAGTACCACGCCGCCCCGAAGGTGGAGTACGTCCCCTATCTCCGCTGCCCGCACTGCGGCAAAGAGATAGAGCTGTTCGCACGCCCCATAGGACTGGAGCGGAGCGGGGAGTAAAGCAAAAGAGCCGCCCACGCAAATGGACGGCTCAACGCTGCGACGCTTTCACCTGTACGCTGCTATTCCTGCGGAGGCTCACCGCCTCCTCCGGTATTTCCCGAAGGCGCGGGGTTTCTCTCACTCGCGCCTTTTCCGTTCCTGATACGCTCGATTTCCTCCTCTGGAGTATCTGTGAGGGCAAGGCGGTTCACGGCCTCCTCAAGGGAGATAAGGCCGGACTCGTAGAGACCCTCAATAGCTTTCCAGTTCTCCTGCTCGTCATCACCGAAAGGCTCCGCGAAGGAGAACTCTATCTTCAGAGCGTCGAGCCTCGCCGCCATGGCGGGGTTGAGGAATTTCAGGACACCGATGATGACGTTCTTCTCCCTGTCCACCAGCTCCTCGTATATCTCCATGCGGTTGGCCCTTTTCAGGTAGCCGAGGGCCATGGCGTTCCGTATGGCC
>CAVINS010000036.1:11321-14765 GCA_963643925.1 Bacteroidaceae bacterium | reverse complement strand
TCAAAGGAGAAGTCGGGCGTGAAGGTGTCGAACAGAATGCTTTTCTCCAAGTCCACTTTCTCCGCAGACCTCAGCTCGGAGGCTTGCGGTGGGTTGACGTACTCGAACCTCGAGTTGGGGCCTGTGGCCTGCAACAGCTTCGCGGGGGTGTGCGGGTCAACCATGCTGGTGATGACATCCGCCGTCGCCACGGCGATGGGGTCTGCGAAGTAGTTGTTTGTGTCGCCTATCTTGGAGTCTATCTCCTCCTCCCTCGCGAGGCGAGGCTCAACGCCGTCCCACGCCTTGGGCTGCTGATAGTAGATGAGGTTAATCCTGCCTGTGGGGTTGGGGTAACGCTCCACGTCCCAGCCCACGCCCCCCTTGGTGGTCATGTAGGTGGCCTGCGCCGTGAGGAAGTCCCAGTGCTGCTCGCTCTGTCCGTCGGCGTTCCGCAGCTTGTAGCCGTAGGCTACGGCGGAGAGCTTGCCGTACTGGTCTTTGAGGACTCGCAAATCGTAGCCGAGGGAACGCGCTATTATCACCACGTCGCACTGGGGACGGTTCTCCTCAGTCCTGTAGAGCCTGTACAGCTTGGCGCACTCCGTCTCGCTGCCGGCGATGCGCTTGACCTTGCGCATACCGCTGTCAAAGCGTGTCGTACCGAGGAAGTCCGTGAAGAGCTTGAACGCCTCGTCGTCTCCGTCAACCTTGCGCCACACGATGGGCTTGCCGAGCAGGAAGAACAGCTCAATCTCGTTGATGTAGCGCTGCCTTGCCCTGGGCAGCTTGCAGGAGATGTACGGCGCCTTGTTCTTCGGGTATTTGTTGCGGCGGTTCATCACCTCGTGCTTCTGAGGGTAGTACTCGCTGAGGGCGTTGTCCACGTCGGTCTCGTTGGAGGTCATGAGGTTCAGGGCGTGGCCTATGTCACCGTCGTCGATATACTCAAAAATGGTACGCTCCGCGCCTGTGGCGTTGAGGATGAGGTTGCGGAAATACTGTTGGATGTTGCTGACGAAGTTCGATTTCATTGTTGTGGCGTTTCAAAACGAAATGCAAAAGTACTCACATTATCAGCAATGTCAGAGACTTGGGGACGAAGAAAAAGGCAAGACGGCGGCTGTTTGCCAAAATAGAAAATGGCGGCACAGTCAGACCATGCCGCCAGTAACGCTGTTTTTCCGTAGTGTGCTATCGCTTCGGATGCACGTCCTTGGCGATGACACGCCCAAGACTGTAGGCTATCTGGGACGGATAGAACGTCGAGCCGTCCTCCTCCTCGAAGGAGACCACGTTGCCCTGCTCGTCCTTGAAGTACTCCTCGGCAGCACCTGTCACCTCCACCAACGCACTGTCGCGGTTCGCGCTGTAGCCGGCGAACAGCAGCAACGCGTCGTAGTGGACTGGCACGGCGTGTTCGTCCTTGTCGAGAAGAATGTTCTCGCCGCTCTTGTCAAGCTGCACCAGCTTGCGGTAGGTGGTCTCCTTGACCTCGCGGTACTCCGTTTTCTTGACCCCCGCGAGGATGTCGTCGAGGGGCTGTTGGCGGATGATGAGCGTGAGAACCTTTTTGCCCTCCTGCCTCATCGTGTCGGCTGCGGCCTGAACCACGGACTTTGTTTTCGTTTTCGTTGCCATAGATACGGTCTTATTTGAATTGCAAAAATACAACTTTATTTTAGATTGGCAAAATAAAATTTCACTTGGAGCTATTTGGAGTTGTGGTTTCTCCACTGACTCGTTGATTTCTTGCGCGTTCCTGCATGGGATTTTTTTACTGGCAGCTCATTCATGGCCTTCAGTACGTTGTTCACGGCAGAGCGGAACACCCTGTCCCTGAAATACAAAAATGCGAGGTTTTGCTTGTACTTGCTGAGTCTCCAGCCGCGGATGCCCATGACGTGTCCCGCATAGTCGCGGACGGTCTGGGAGTGCCGGTTCGTCTTGTAAAAGAGCGACTGCGGCTCGCAGAGGTAGAGCATGGCGAAGAGTTCCACGCGGACTGCCAGTATCCTACTCTCCTTTTTGAGCTGGGAGGAGCAGATGTTGCGAAGCATCATCATCTCCTCGAAGGCAAGATCCCTGCGCTGGTGGAAAATTCTGTTGTGGTCTCTGTTGACGGCGACCTCAGCCTCGTACTGGTCTTTCATCATGGCTATCTCGCCCAAGATACTGTAGTTCTCTGTCATTCGGATGTGTTTTTGGTTATCGGTTTTGTCTGTCTCGCGAGTTCCCCTATGCGCCTCGCTATGGTGGAGCGGAGTGTCGCCACGGTGTCCTGGGTCATGAGCTGCTGTGGCGTGAATTTCAGCACCACCCAGCCGGCCTCCGCCGCGGCGTTGAACTTCTCCATGTCCTTGATGTACCCTGTGGGTCTCACATGGCGGCCATGAGTCCACACCCCGCCGTCGCACTCAACGGCTATCTTCAGCGCGGGTATGGCGTAGTCAAACCGCCACTTGCGTACAGGGTGGAAGCGGTACTCGCGGACTGGCTCGTAGCCCAGCTCCGCCTTGCAGAACACCGTGAAGATGTCGTGAGGCTCGGAGACAGGGGCCTGCGGCGCCGCTTTCCTGCTCTTGGAGGTCTTGTACCTGTGGCTCATCGCTCGCCTCCTTCCTCCGCCGCCACAGGCTCGTCGCAGACATGATCGGGAATTTTCGTTCTCACGGGCCTCTCCCTCAGCCACAGCGGGCCTCGCTTGTAGAGTACCCAGTACTGGCATGGGGGGAGGCTGGCGGCCTTGTGGCCGTTGACGAGCCTCTCCTCGAAGTCCTCCCACTCGACACGCTCCCTCTCGGAGCGGAAGTAGCTCCGCACCACTATCTCGTCATATTTGCCGAAGCGGTCTCTGTCGAACTCACTCTTCGTCATCGCCCCCTCCTTTCACCCGGTACGCCACCTCCGACACCTTGGCGCTGAATCCGACCCAGCCCTCGTCCGGTGGGATTGGGGAGTATTGCAGCCACTTGCCGTCCTGCCACCGCAGGGCAAGGTGCGTGGCGTTGGCGACCCCCTCGACACGGCACAGGTACTCGCCCTCCCTCCTCAGCTTGTCGTCGTTCCAAGCGTCATAACAGGAGACACGCACGTCGGCGTTCATGAACTTGTCGCAGGTCTCCTGAAAAATCTCCCAGTCGTTGCAGAGCTGCAACTTGGCATCCTGGGTGTTTATGAGGGCGGAGACGGCCTTGTCGTAAACATCGAAGGACTGCACGAGGTTGTTGCTCGTGGTCTTGATTTTCTTGTGTACCAGCTTATACTTCTCCATGATGTCTATGGCATCCTCGGAGTAGCCCTGAAAGACCGTCCCCATGAGGTACGCCATTGACACGAGGCGGGAGACCTTGGCGCTGTCCCCGCTGTCGATGAACTTCCTGAAGTTGGGGTCTTGCTCCATGGCGGCACGCAGCTTCCTGCCGCGCTCGAATGACTGCCTCGCCTCATCTGCGATTTCCGTGA
>CAVINS010000036.1:0-11281 GCA_963643925.1 Bacteroidaceae bacterium | reverse complement strand
TCCGTGATTTTCTTCTTCATTGCTCCGGTGTGTTTTGCGTGATTTTCATATACTGCCCCACCACGGCGTTCCGGTATGCCTTGCCGCACCCCGGATTCCACACGTCGCAGGCGGTGTGGATGTCAAGCTCCGGGTTGCGCTCTCTCATGACTATCTCGAACATGCAGACGGAAAGCTCGCTGTCGTAGCGGTCGCTGAGGCAGAAACGCTCGTAGCCGCTGAGACGGTTGCACTCCGCCACCATAGAGGGCTTTATCTGTAGGAGTCCCGCCGCGTCCTCGACCTTGCTGGTGGCGGCGGGGTTGCAGCGGCTCTCCACATAGGCGAAGGCCATCGCCATGTCCGTGAGGATGGAGTCCTCAATCTCCTCCAGCGTGGGGACGTACTCTGCGGTGTCCTCGCAACTGATGCCCTCGATGTCTTGGATGGGCTGTGTGGTGGGTTTGTCTTGCGTGCAGCCCATGACGGTGAGGAGGGCTGCCATAACTAATACTTCCTGTTTCATTTGTGTTGCTGTTTTTTGGTTTTTATGGGTTGGTAATAAGCGTCTATCCAGTCGTAGCCGTCGCTTTCGTGGCGGCTCTCGAAATAGATGCAGTCCATGCAGCGGCCTTTTTCATCGGCGGCTGGCTCTACGGGGATTCTTACGTTGTTCATTTTATCAATTGGGGTTTAAAGGTTTCTTTGCTGTAGTAGTTCTCGACGGGCTGGTAGCCTTTTCTCCCGGCTATGTAGTCCTTTCGGAGACCCATCCGCTTGGCTTTCCACTGGATGGCGTTCTCGCTCCTGCCGAGGTAGCGGGCGATGTCCTTCGCGCTGTGGTTGGGGTATTTCTCCCGCAGAAATTCCTCCTGTGTGTATGTCCACGTGTCGTGCCGTCTCTTGGCCTGTGTCCAGCGTTTGATGTACCCTGCGTTCTTGGGCTTGCCGGATAAGGTGGAGACGGTGGTCATGCGCTGTCGTTTGTGCTTGTAGGAGCTGACGGTGACACCGAGCTTCTTGGCCATCCACTCGTCGGTCTTGGTGCGCCAGTAGTTGTGGATGAACTCCAGTTCGTCCTTTGTCCACTTGTGGCCGTTCTTGATGCTGATGGCCACTGCGTCCGGGCGGTGGAGTCCGAGTTGGCGGCGTTTGGCCTTGATGCCCTCTATTCCTCGTCCCATGATGGCGGCTATGCTTTCGTCGCTTTTGCCCTGATTGAAGAGGAGGCGTAGTTGCGTCAGCTCGTTCTTGGTGTATCGCTTTTTATTGTTCATCGTTCTGGTCTGTATGGTATGGTCATCTCCTTGCGGCGGGTTTGATTTTGCTGTGCTGTGCGCAGCTGCTCGTCAGTTCGGTTTGGCATTGCCAGTTGTGGCAGTAGTGTCCCCGGACGCTCATGTGGTCGCAGCTGGCGCAGGTCGGCTCGCTCTGCCGCTTGGGTTGGGTGTTCTTTATTGTGTTCATTTCTCGTAGATGATGTGTTTGCGCAGGAACTTTGCCCAACGGTGTTCTTTCCTCGCTCCCCGGCTTTCCCTCCAGTCCTTGCCTGCGGTGTCAGGTGTCTTATTCTCCATGTGTCTCTGTTTTGGTCAGCCTCTCCAGCGCGATGCCGAGGGCCATGCTGCGGCGCGAGCCTAAGAACATGCATCGAAGCTCACGGAGCTGCTGGAGCATCTCCTCGTCGCTCATCTGCTCCTCTGCCGTGTGCAGGCGGTACGGCTCATAGGCGTCGCACTGCATTCTGATTTTTCTTGCTGTGATACTCATCTCTCCGTCATGTTTTATGCGAATGGCAGGGTGTCATCCACAGGCAGCGCCGCCTGCGGCATATTGTACCCCGTGGCGGAGAAACCCGCCTGTGGGGCCGTATTTGCCTTCTGAGGGGCTTCCGAGGATCGGGACGGTAAATTGTCCGTCTGGGGGTGCGAAACGCCCTCAGAGGGGCTATTCTGCTCTTTTTTCGCCCCGCCGAGCAGCTGAACGTAGTCCACGCTGCAATTCAGCGAAGCGTCCAGCGTGCCGTCGCCGCGGGAGAAAGGCTTGGCGCTCGCCCTGCCGCGGGCGTACACCTGTGTGCCTTTCCTGAGATACTGGGCTATGCCGCTGTTCTCGCCCCTTATGGGCTTCAGGCAGGAGACGTAGGTTGTTTTCTCGCGCTTCACACCGTCAGCGCCGGTGTACTGCTGGTTCTCGGCGATGTTGAAGGCGATGAAGGACTTTCCGTTCCAGTCCTTGATTGTCGCGTCGGCTGTGAGGTTGCCGATGATGGTAAGTTCTAACATATTCGTGTGTTTTTGTGTTGTTGTCCGTTTCAGAAATAGAAAAGCCCGCCAGCCGGATGCCGCTTGGTGTCTCCGTTGCTGCTCTCCCACGCCGCGCATGTGTGCATGGGCGGGCAGCCCCCTCCGTTCTTCAGACACCGCCCGTAGGCGATGTTGGCGTAGTCGGAGAGTTCCGTCTCCCCATTGCTGCGCCAGTGGGTGCAGTCAAGGCAGCATTGCAGGTGGCCGCTTGCCGTGGTGGTTTCCTCGTCTTTCTTCCTCCGATTGGGACGGAGGCGTTCTAATGCGTCTGGTAATTTTGTCATATTAGGGTTAGTTATTTGATGTCGTTCATTGCCTTTGTCAGCATTCCAATCTCGCGGTTGCCCCCGCTGTCGCTCCGCAAGTTCCGCACGAGCCGCTTCATGGCTTGCTCCGATGTCAGCGACTGCATCCGCTGGTACTGCCCGCACTGGCGGTTCATGATGAATGTCTTGAACCTCCACACGTCACCCTCCACCACTCCGAGGAAGAGTCCGCCGTCGAAGTATGTCGTGAACTCGTCCGTGGCGCGGTCGCGGTGCGGGTATGTCGAGGCGAGGTTTCGCAGCAAGTACCGCTGCACTTTCCTGTACCGCCCCTCGTCGGAGGTGAGCCTCTCGTACTCCTCCGTGTCCTCGTGGCAGAGGCGGCGCAGGATGAAGCGGTTTATGGCGTGGCTGTGTATCACGGAGACCGTCCTCTCGTCGCTCATCCTGCGTGCGAAGGCATCCCCCTCAGCCCCCTCCAGTATGGTGTAGGTATACCAGCCTATGTCGCCGTCCACGAGGGCGTACATGTACAGCACGGCCTGCTTGTCCGGCGCGGGGGTGTGGGTGCGGTGGAACACCACAGACTCTCCCCTGAGAAGCCGCTTCCTCACCGCCCTCACGGACTGCCGCCCGTAACGCTCGCAGGCGCTGATGGCATCCATGAGGTCTCCGTATGGTGTGTGTTCTGTCAGTGTCATGGTGTCAGTACGGAACGTCGTCCGTTTGTTGGTTGTCGTCAAAGTCAAAGTCGGGGCTGTCGAACTCCAGCCGCGCCGCGTCCATGGCGGCCTGCTGGGCGTCGTTGACCGCACGCAAGAGGTGGTTGGCGTTATCCCACTCAACAGGCAGCACCGACTGATACGGAACATATCGCCCGTTGTTGATGTTGTATTTGAATGTCGCCACGCCCCTGCGCCCAAGGTGCTTGAAACGCACTTTCAGCACATGGATTTCGACGTGCTCGTCATCCCCGAATATGCGGTGAACGCTGATGCCGTAGTCCGCCTTGTTGTTGAAATGGGCAGAGCCGCTGATGTTGTAAAGGTCGGGTGCCTCATACACACCCAGCTTGTTTTTCTGCAACTTCGTAGGGTGTGCCACGAGGAAGATGATGATGTCGTTCCGCTTCGCAAAGGTCTTCATCTTGGAGAGGAGCTTGCTGACGTAATCCGTCTCGCTGCTTCCGTGGTCATCCTCCAGGTAGTTGTAGGGGTCTATCACCAGCCCCTTGATACCGTTGCGCCTCACAAGCGAGGTCGCTTTCTCGAAAATGGTGTCTATAAGGAAATCATCCGGGGGGTTGATGAAGAAGAAGTTGTCCGCCATGTGCCTCTTGGCGTAGGCGTACTCGCCAAACGGCATCGTGCCTTTGCCAAACCTCTTGCCCACGAATTTCTCTATCAGTTTGCTCGCGTGAAATTCCAAAGGCTCGTTCTCTGGCGAGAAATAGCCGAATTTCCAGCCGTAACGGAGATTGAGGCGGTATATCATCTCGTCCAGCCACTCCGACTTGCCGTGGTTGGGTATGCCTGTAATCACGGCGAGCATTCCTGTCTCAAAGGAGCAAAGCTGGTCGAAGTTCTCGTGTCCTATCGTTGCCCCCCGCTGTAGTCCGGTCTGGAAGAGAGCGTCAAGCCTCGGCTCGAAGTCCGCCACCGTGAACGTCCCCTCGATCGGGACACATGCGGCGTTGTCAATACACTTCCGCAGGCTCTCCGCCCCATATTTCATCAGGTGTTCGTTGGCATCCTTGCAGCCGTCGCCGTACTCAACCACCTTGCAGCGGTCGTAGCCGAAGCGGCGCAGCAGCTCGTTCTTCAGCACCTCGCCCTTGGTGTCGCTGTCGGAGGCCACATACACCACCTCCTTGTCATCGAAGTAGTCCTCCATGTAATCATCGAGGTACTCAAGGTTGGCGTTGGCACCGTTGGGGACACTCACCACGTTGTGGAAGCCGACCTCGTAGAACGAGAGGGCATCCATCTCGCCCTCCGTGATAATGCACGACTTCTCGCCCCTTATTCCGTCGATGTTGTAGGGGAGCAGCTCCGCCCCGCTGACGAGCTTGAAGCACTTGTCGCCTGTGCGGTACTTGACGTTCACCAGCTCTCCGTTGAGGAAATAGTTGAACTGAACCGTGTTCGCCTCGCCGTTCTTCTGCGGCATCCACTCCCTGCCCTCCGTCACCCTCAGCCCGATGAGGGTCTGCTGGCTTATGCCTCGCCCTGCGAACCACGCCAGTGCCCTCTCCTCCATCGGAGCCGTGGGCTTCGGGGTGGGCTTGCGGTACTCTTTCTTCTGCCGTTTTAGGGGGTGGGCGTTGAACCACGCCTGTTTCCGCTGCTCTCTCTCCCACTCCTCCTCCTCGGCCACCGTACCCTCGAAGCCGCAGTAGTGGCACTTGAACTGCCCTGTCTCAAGGTTGCAGGAGAGACTCTTGTCCCTCTTGTCGTGCCTCGTCTCGTGGCACTTTGGGCAATAGGTCTTGTAGTTTCCGCTGTGCCTGCCCATAGGTACCTCTATCCCGTATTTTGACCAGTTGTTTATCATGGCTGTTCCTGTTACATAATCCAGTCGTTGTAACCGCTGCTCCAGCAGCACCGCTCATTCGGTCTCGGAGAAGCGGTCATAGGCACGTTGATTGTGCCGTCTCCGTAGGTGCGCCTGCCGTCGGGTGTTATCCATTCGCCAGCCCCCAGTCGCACACCGCCTGGCACTGCCCCCCGCTGCGGAGTGTTCGTCCTGCCGTCATGCCGCTCCCATGTCCTCACCGCCGCCCGCCAGTCCTTCATGGGACTCTTGCCGACTACCCAGCCCTTGCTCTCGTAGAACGCCACGAACGCGACCGCATCCACGGCGTTGCGCCTCTCACGACAGTACGCCTCCACATCCGCTGTTGACGGAGGCGAAAATTTTCTTTTTATATTTTCTTTTTTTTCTTTCTCATTCTTTACATTCTTTACATTCTTGTAGGTGGTGTTGTCTGTGGTGTTGTCTGCGGTGTTGTCTGTGGTGTTGTCTGTGGTGTTGTCTAACTGATAATTTCCGTAGTTTCGTATTGATATAATGTTAATTGCTGTGGTGTTGTGTTCGGTGGCTGTTTTTATAGCTGCTTCCTTTGCTTCGGAGGTGTGATGGATGTCTATCATTTCATTGGCCTCTAACTCATCCAAAAAGCGTATCACTTTCTTGTTCCCCCACTGCCACCGTCCAGCCAGCCTTTTCTGCGCCATGGCCACGTCCCCGACATTCAGCTCGACCTTGTTTCCCCTGATACGAAACTGCCTCGGCTGGCGTGTGGCGAGGAGCAGCAGGTCAACCCACGCTTGCCACCGTGTGAAAGGCTCTTCAAAGTACATGTGGTTATCCATGGACTTCCTGTATAATTTTATCCAGCCTTTGCCGTCATCGTTGCTCATACTTTCACTTTGTTGTGATTGGTTATTGTTTCAAAAGCCTATGGGGTCGGGTATCTCCACGCCGAGGAACTCGCGCCCGTAGTCGCGGAGCTTCTCGCAGTAGGCGGAGAACTGCGCCGTGTCCATCTCCTTGGTGGACGACGGCAGCCTCACCACTTCGCCGGTCTGCCTGTTCACCACGCTGTCGGAGGCGAACTGCTGCTTGAAGAACTCGTGCACCTGCTCGTCCGTGGCGATGTCATCCCACCCCGCAGCTATCAGCCCCTGCCTCAGCAAGGGGTATATGCACCCCCACAGCCAGGCGTTCTGGTTGAGGGTTCTGCGCTTCCTCACCCTCGTAATCTCTATACGGAACGTGCCGTCACTCGCCGTAGCGAGCCAGTTGATGAGGGGGCGCAGGTCAAAGCGCCCGCCCTGCTTGATGAGGTAGTATGTCTCCATAGTCCCTCAGCCCTCCAGCGCCGCCATTAGCTCCGCCTTGCTTGCGACCCTCTTGCGGCCCAGCCGCTTGACAGCCGCCCCAAGCCGGGGGTTCTCGTCCATGAGCTTGTAGAGCGTGTTGGGGTTGCACCCTATCTCCCTCGCTATGTTCCTCGTCCCAACGATGGTGTCGGAAGATCGCCTCCTGTCGTCGGCGTCGCGCATGGCCTCCAGCAGCTCCTCCTTCACGGTCTGAACCTGCTCCGCCACGATGCCCGACACCACCTTGGAGAGCTGCCCAACGGTGATTGTCACCAGCATGGTGTCATCCCTTTCCTGCGGTATCATTCTGCCCCCTTTCTGATGTTGTTGCCCACCCTGCTCTGCGGGGTGTTCCTGTTGAGTCCCATGACCTGCAAGTCATGTATGACCGTGCTGTCGGAGCAGTAGCCGAACTCCTCTGTTATTATTTCCGCTATGTCCCTGTACAAGACCTTGAAGGCGGCGTATTTCGGGAGCATCTCCTTGTACAGCTCCGCCACTCGCTTGCGGCGGTTGAGTATGCGCCCCTTGGAGGCTGTGATTATCAGCCCATCGTTGTCAACGTATCTTTCTTTGCTTTGTGTAGGCATGTTGTTTGTTTTTTTTCGTTGTAAGTCTATCTTCCCAGCGTGGCGAGTATCGCCTCACGGAGTCGCTGGTTCCTCGCGTCCCAGTTGAAGTTGTTGAGCATCCAGTTCCGGTAGTCCAGCGGCACCTGCCCTATCTCCACGTCCTTGTACTTGCCGAAGGGCATCGTGACTATGGGCCTGGCGGTCTCAGCCTCCATCCTCAGCACGTCATCCCTCGTGATAGAGCCTATGTCGGTGATGGGAATGCCCGACAGCAGCCTGCTGCCGCTGCCGTACATGCGCCACATGCGCCCCTGCTCGAAGTATATGTCCTCGACCTTGCCGAACCGCTTCACGTTGCCCCCCAAGTCCACGATGAGGGCATCCTTTTTGCCCGGGTCTATGCGTGTGGCCCTGCCCACGATCTGGTAGTAGAGGGCTATGCTCGCCGTGGAGATGCCCAGCACTATGCAGTCTATGCCGGTGTAGTCGAAGCCTGTCGAGAGTACCCTCACGTTGAACAGCACCCTCGTCCTGCCCGCACGGAAGTCCTCCACCACCCGAGCCCTCGTCTTCTTGTCCTGCTCGCCGTATATCACGGCGCTGTCCTCGTAGGTCTGCGACAGCCTCACGGCGTCCTCCACGCTGGGGACGAAGGCGAGTATGTGCCTCCGCTCAGGGTGGGCGTTGAGGGAGTCCGTGACCCCCCGCGAGCCTCCGTTGGCGTTGAAGGAGAGTTGGACGCTCTCCTCCGTGAACTCGCTGCGGCTGCTGTTGTACCTCAGCTGCGAGCCGTCAAAGCCGCTGGCCTCGTAGCGTAGCGGCGACCAGTAGCCCATCCGCACCATCTCCTGCACCTGCCCGACGTGGATGATGTCCTTGAAGAAGTTGCCTTTCTTGCTCCTCGACGTCAGCATCACCAGCTTGGAGTAGGTGTTGCCGTTCAGGTCGTAGTTCTGCTGCAACTTCACAGGCGTGGCCGTGATGCCGAGGACGTGGGTGATGCCGCTGTCCTTCAGGAACGTGCCGAGCATACTGTCGGCCTCCCTCGGGTAGAGGTGCGCCTCGTCGATGAGCATCTTGGTGAAGCCGAGCCGCCTGAACTCCGCCCCCAGCTTCTTGATGGAGCCTATGGTGGCGTAGGTGATATGCGCCACCTCCCTCTTGCCGAAAGAGGCGGAGTATATGCCGGCGTTGCTCATGAAGCCGCACAGGTTGAGGTACTTGTTGTAGTTCTGCTCCAGCAGCTCCTTGGAGGGTTGCAGGACTATCATCTTGTCCTCGCTGTTGGCGGCAACGAAGGCCGTCAGTATCGACTTGCCCCACGCCGTGGGCAGCACGATGAGCGAGGGCCTGGGTCTCTTCTGCTGGAAGAACTCTATGGCCTTCCTGACAGGCTCTTCTTGGTTGGGTCGTAGTGTTATCATGTTCTCTATAGATGATGTTTCGGGCGGTGCGTGGAGTCGAACCACGGCGGGCTTAACCGCGCTGCCAAGCCACCGCCTCCGTGGGGGAGGGCGTCGGAGTCAGGGGAAAGAAAATGGATTGTGGATAGATTTGTCTCTCTTTCCGCACGCTTTGCCGTGTAAAGAACTCTCTCCTCAGCCCTCCTTTCGTCTGTACGCCTCGCAGTCCCTCGGCTTGTTGGCGAACTGTTTTATCATGGTGTCAGGGTGCAGCCCTCGCAGGCACACCCCCATGAAGAACTCCCCAGTGTGGACATTGTGGTTGATGCCCTCCGTGTCCCGGAGAAAGTGCTTGCACTCGCCGCAGTACACCCTGGGCCTCTGCTGCTGTGTCTTTACTGGTTTCCTCATCTCTTTGCTGTGTTTGCTGTGTTTGTAAAGGGGCGGCTCTCCTCCGCCCCGTGTTGTCCGTTACTGCCCGAACACCTTGCCGTCGGTGATAAGGCTCCTGTTGTCCTCAAGGAACGGTATGAACTGGCTGTCGAGAAACTGCCGTATGGTCTCCTCGCAGTCCCTTATGCCGGGCGTGTAGGTCTCCTCATAGACCGTACCCCTCAGCAGGCCGTCGCGGCCTGCTTTCAGCTCCGCCACGAGGTAGGTGAACGTCTGGAACTCCTCCGTCAGCCCACCCGCCACGAGGCAGTAGGGGTAAACGAGGTGCTGCCAGTGCTCCCTGTACTTGCCCACGTTGTAGGTGTTCGTGGTCTTCAGGTCTATCACGTCAGCCCCGCTCACATAGTCGGCGTAGCCGTAGAGCCTCACACCGCCGTGGTCGGTCTCGATGTCAGCCGTCAGGAACGGCTGCGCCACGCTGCCCGCCACGCTACTTGCCAGCTGCTCCACAAGCCCGCCGTCGTAGGCGAACTCGAAGCCGTCGAGTATCGTGACGTACTGGCGGCTGCCGCCCAAGTCCACGATGTCGATGCCGTCGCCGCGCTCCCCCGTCAGGAGGAAGTCCACGATGTTATTGAGCGCCGTGCCGCGGCTGGCGGCGTACGCGGGCGTTTGCGGGACTCTGCAGAGCTTGTCTATCAGCTCCTGCTTCCGCTGCGCGTACTGCTCGCCGTCCTCGGCTGCCAGCATCCACATGTAGGCATCCAGCAGGCTGGGGTATATCGCATACTTACTCATACTGCTTGGTCTCCTTGTTGAATGTCAGCCCCAGTTGCGCCACTCTCGCCGCCACCAGCTGGCGGAGGCGGAGCATGAGGTCGCCGACTGGCTTCTCGGCCTTGATACGGTCGCAGATGGTGTTCATCGTCTCGGCGCTGTCGCAGCCGTTGAGCTGCTCTTGGTAGTCGCCCACCTTACTCATCACAGCCTGCATCGTCTCGGCGCGTCTGGCGGCTTTCTCGCGCTGTCTCTGCGTGTACTCCGCGAAACGCTCCGCGAGGAAGGCGTTGGGCTGCCCCTCAGCGAGGGTGGGTATGATGTAGGCCGGCTCGAAATCAGCCGTGTTCTTGCCCTCGTTGCGGCTCGTCGGGTTGAATGTTATCTGGCGAACCTCATGGCCTTTCAACGTCACCATCTCCATGTATCCGCAAACGTCAAGGTCGCAGATGACATCCTTGTAGTTGGAGGCTCTGAACTGGGGGACATAGCGATTGTCCTCGCCGTTCTTCTCCACCTCTCGCTGCGCCACGAAGACGATATTTTTCCCGAGGCTCTGTGCGGAACGCAGGAACGACTTGAAGGTCGCGTTGATGAGTCCCCACTGCTGCAACTTGGGCTGCGCCGTGCCGCAGATGTGTACGATGATGCTGTCTATCATCTTGGAGGCGGTGTCAACGATGATGGTCTTGAACTCGCCGCCGTTACCCTCCAGCTCCTCAAGGGCCGCGAGAGCGTCAGCCCATTTCTCAATTTGGACTGTCGGCACCTGGTGTTCGTCGCGGATGCGTGCCACACCGCCGTCGAAGTCAAAGAGGACTGGCGCTGGGGCGCTGCAAGCGAGGGTGGTCTTTCCCATGCCCGACTGACCGTATATCAGGGCGGCGATGGTCTCTTTTCCCACAATCTCTGTGGGTCGTTTGATAATGCTCATTGCTGATAAAAATTTAATTAAACATTGATTTGACAGATGTCTTGGAGCGGAGGCCGGTGTCGAACCGGCCATGCAAACCTGTTGCTCCGCTGTCTCAGTCTTCCGTCCCTACCTTGTCCATACGACATCCATTACGGTTTCATCCTCGAAGATGTGGGTGTGGTGGTAATTTCCCTTCTTGTCTCTATAAAATTCGCCGCTGACGCTTATTTGTTTGCCATCGGCTTCGTAGCAGAGGTAGGCGGGTTGACTGCTGGTTTCGGGAGTAAAGTCTATAACTTCGATGGTGTGCTTTTTCATGGTGTAAAAATTATATTGTGTTTTGTTAATTTGCTGTCGCCATTGCTGGTCTTGGTCAGCCGTTACGGACTTGAACCGTGATGTCTGCCAGTCGGCTGAGTCAGGGCAGGGGCAAATCCTGAAAAGATGACGAACGTACAACAACACCCCCGCCCTGTATCTTTCCGGTATCTCTTACCTACACCATCGCTTGCGTGGCTTGGGCCTCTTGCTGTAGTCCTCAACCTCCCACTCCGCGTTCTCGTCGCCTACGCCTCCGACATACTCGCATGCAACGCTCTCCACGTCCTCGCCGCTGATACTGTATGTGCGCTCAAAGGGGTCGTCGTCGAGGTAGCACTCTCGCTCTATGCTTACGCGAAACTCAACCCAGCCCTCGTCTGTGTCCCATTCGTGGCGGGTCACGTCCCTCGGCTCCTCATCGGCCCACTTGTCAAAGCCTTGCTGGTCTGTGGAGACCTTGATGT
>CAVINS010000035.1:0-36584 GCA_963643925.1 Bacteroidaceae bacterium | reverse complement strand
AAGAGTATCTGGCCGAAGACGGCAAGCCCGACATGGAGAAGATGAACCTCATCACACAAAATCCCGAAGGAATAACTCCCCCAGGACTTCTTTTGTTGGTTATATGATAACTCTTCGAATCAGAGACAGGCTTTCATCGCTTTGATGACAGCAGACGTGAAGCCGTTATGTTCCAATTCGTTGATTCCTTTGATGGTGAGGCCACCCGGTGTTGTCACCTTGTCTATCTCGGCAGACGGGTGAGCAGTCTCGTCGGCAAGTATCAGTTCGGCAGCCCCTTTGACAGACTGTGCCACCATGCGGCGGGCTGCGGCAGGATAGATACCCATCTCCACACCAGCCTGCATGGCTGCCTGGATGTATTTTAGCACGAAAGCAATGCCACACGAGGTGAGTGCCGTTGTGGCAGCAATCTGCGATTCGGGTATCAGCATAGCCACCCCCATCTCATTGAAGAGGTCAATGAGGTAGTTGTTCTGCTGAGTGGTCGTCCCTTGAGCGGCTATCAGCGTCATGCTCTGCAGATGTGTAATGGCGGTATTGGGAACGATGCGAAACATCGGCATCTCCACGCTGGCATAACTGCGCAACTTGGCGAAGTCCACACCTGCGGCTACCGACACCAACACTTGGTTGTCCTTCAGCGAGAGAGAACCCAGCACCTGCTCCATCAACCAAGGCTTCACGGCTACGATGACGTAGTCGGCACCAGAGGCTGCTTGACAGTTGTCGTTCGTAACCTGAATTTCCGGGAAGTCTGCCTGCAGAGCCTTCAACTTGCCGTCACTGGGATTGGATACACAGATGTCCTTTGCCTGCACCAGTGTGCCTTGCGCCATGCCGCGGGCAATGGCTCCACCCATGTTGCCCGCTCCAATTATTGCAATCTTCATCGTTTACAACAATTTCTTCAACCGTTTGACAAATTCATCAGCCTCCTCGATGGTTAGGCACAAGGGGGGCAACAGACGAAGTACATTCGTGCCGCTGGCACCCGTGAACACGTGTTCGTCATAGATAAGGTGCGAACGGAGTTCCTTGATAGGCTGGTCAAACTCCAGACCAATCATCAAGCCACGGCCACGCACTTCCTTGATTTGAGGAATCCGCTTCAGTTCCTCCATCAGATGAGCACCCACCTTAGCGGCATTGTCAATAAGGTGTTCCTGCTCGATGACATCGAGCACCGCCAATGCGGCAGAGCATCCGAGATGGTTTCCGCCAAAGGTGGTTCCCAGCTGACCATATACCGGCTTGAACTTAGGGCTAATGAGAAGACCGCTCATGGGGAATCCATTGCCGATTCCTTTCGCTACAGATATCAAATCGGGACGGATGCCGGAATATTGGTGGGCAAAGAACTTGCCGCTACGACCATAGCCGGACTGTATCTCGTCGAGGATGAGCACCGTGTCGGCCGCCGTGCAGGCTTCGCGCAACTGACGCAGGAAGTCGTCTCCCGGTATCTGAATACCCCCGACACCCTGGATGCCTTCGATGATGACCGCACAGACATCTCCCTTCTGGAGCTCCGCCTTCACGGCACCGATGTCGTTCAGAGGCAAGTAGGTAACATGGCTGTTTCGGTTGATAGGCGCGATAATCTTGGGATTGTCCGTCACCTCCACAGCCAAGGAGGTACGTCCGTGGAAAGCCTTACTGAAGGAGATGACGCGTGTGCGACCATTGTAGAACGATGCCAACTTGAGGGCATTCTCGTTAGCCTCAGCACCGGAATTGACCATGAATAACGAGTAGTCGTCATAACCGCACGCCTTTCCCAATCGCTCCGCCAACTGACGTTGCAGCTGGTTGACCACGGAGTTGGAATAGAAGCCCAAGGTAGCGAGTTGCTCACTCACCTGCTTCACGTAATGCGGATGGGCATGACCGATGGAGATGACGGCATGACCGCCATAGAGGTCGAGGTACTCGGTTCCCTTGTCGTCCCACACCCGGCATCCCTTGCCCTTCACAATGTTGACATCGTAGAGGGGATATACATCAAATAGATTCATTTGTCTTCATTTTTATTTTGTTACAGCACCACACCACCTGACACATTAGAATGCGGAAGGTTTGAGGCGCAATCCGACGGTCTCTTCGAGGTTGAACATCAGGTTCATGTTGTGCACAGCCTGTCCGCTGGCTCCCTTCAGGAGATTGTCGATGCAAGAGACTATCAGCAACTTATCGCCATGCTTCTCCAAATGAAGGAGGCACTTGTTGGTATTGACAACCTGCTTCAAGTCGATGTTCTTGTCCACGATATGCACAAAAGAGTCCTCAGCATAGTAATCCTCGTACATTTTCACCAGTTCTGACAGTTCTACCTTACTCTTCACCACGATGGTGGCAAAGATGCCTCTCGGGAAGTCGCCCCGATAAGGAATAAAGTCGATGTCGGCATCGAAACTGTTCTGCAGCTGCTTGAGTGACTGGCGTATCTCGGGGATGTGCTGATGTTCAAAAGGTTTGTAGATACTCAAGTTATTGTTGCGCCAGCTGAAATGTGAGGTTGCCCCTGGTTTCACGCCGGCACCGGTGCTACCGGTGATAGCATTCACCATGATGTCGTCATTGAGCATCAAGTGCTTGGCCAGCGGCAACAGACCTAACTGGATACATGTGGCGAAGCATCCCGGATTGGCCACATACTTGCTCTTGCAGATGGCACGGCGGTTGAGCTCGGGCAATCCGTAGATGAAGTTATGCTCATCACTCTTGATGCGGTAATCCATGGAAAGATCGATGAGTTTCAGTTCCGAGGGTACATTGTGGCTCTCGAGAAACTTGCGTGTGTCGCCATGGGCGGTACAGAAGAACAGTACATCTATCTCGTCCAAAGGCAGGGCATCGGTAAAGGCCATATCCGTCTCGCCATACAAGCCCTCGTGCACGTCCGTCAACTTATTGCCAGCATTGCTGCTACTGTTGACAAACACCAGTTCCACATCGGGATGGTTAATCAGGATACGTATCAGTTCGCCAGCCGTATAGCCTGCTCCACCTATTATTCCAGCTTTTATCATAACCTTGAATATCTTTTGTTATTACAGTACTTAAATCTCTTCGTCCTTGTGGTTGGCATAGTAGACACGCAACGGCGTAGAAGTCACCTTGATGAATCCCTTGGCATCCTCAGCGGTCCAGCCTTTCTGCATCTCGCCATACTCGCCAAACTTCGTCTTCACCAGGTCGTCCTTGGAATCGACTCCTACGGTAGAGAACGACAAGGGACGGAGTTCAAGGATAGCGGTACCATTGACGTTACGCTGCGACTCTTGCAACATGGCCTCGATGTCGCGCATCACCGGCTCAAGGTACTGACTTTCATGGAGGAACATGCCATACCAGTTGGCCACCTGGTCCTTCCAGTATTGTTGCCACTTGCTCAAGGTATACTTCTCCAGGAAACGGTGTGCGCCGATAATCAACATCGGAGCAGCGGCCTCGAAGCCCACACGTCCCTTGATACCGATGATGGTGTCGCCCACGTGCATATCACGGCCGATGCCATAAGCGGCTCCAATCTCTTCCACTTTCTGGATAGCCTTGATGGGGTCGTCGAATTTCTCGCCATTAACGGCTTTCAGCTCACCCTTTTCGAAGGTAAGGCTCAACTGTTCAGAACCTTCTTTGGTAACATGTTTCAGGTAAGCGCTCTCGGGCAGTCCCTGTTTGGAGTCGAGAATCTCTCCACCGCAGATGGATGTTCCCCACAAGCCCACGTTATAGGAGTATTTCAGTTTGGCAAAGTCTGCCTCGAAGCCATGGTCGTTGAGGTATTTAATCTCCTGCTCGCGCGAGAGGGCCATATCACGAGTAAGGGTGATAATCTCCACTCCGGGAGCCATCACCAGGAAGGTCATGTCGAAACGTATCTGGTCGTTGCCGGCACCCGTTGATCCGTGGGCAATGGCTTGCGCACCAATCTCGTTGGCATAACGGGCAATGGCAAGTGCTTGGAAAATGCGCTCTGAGCTAACGGAGATGGGATAGGTTCCGTTGCGCAGCACATTGCCGAATACCATATATTTGAGACTCTTGTCGTAATACTCCTGCATCACATCGAGGGTCACATACTTGGTAGCACCCAACTTATAGGCATTCTCCTCGTTCTTGCGCAACTGTTCGGCACTGAATCCACCGGTGTTGGCACAAGCTGCGTACACTTCATATCCTTTTTCTTTAGCCAGATACATCACGGTAAACGAGGTATCCAGTCCGCCACTGAAGGCGACAACCACTTTCTTTTTCTCTTCCATATTCTTGTTCTTTTCTTATTTTCCAATTCTGTCTCTTATTGTTTCACTTATTCCTCGCTTGTCTACATTCGGATGATGTCGTCCAGATTGGGTTTCGCGTCATCCTTATGCTTCTCGGGGTCGTAGAGCATAGCGGTGCAGATGCAGTAACGTCGCTCGGTACGTTCCAACACATCATGATTGCAACATCCTTCGCATCCTTTCCAGAACGAGTCGTCATTGGTGAGTTCGGCAAAGGGAACGGGCACATAGCCCAGTTCGGTATTGATCTTCATGACGGCGCCACCACTCGTCAAGCCAAACAGCTTGGCGTGAGGCCAGCGCAAGCGCGAGAGGGTGAAAGCTGCTTTCTTGATACGTTTGGCAAGTCCCTGTCCACGGAACTTCTCCACAACGATCAGTCCCGAATTGGCCACGTACTGTTTGTTGCCCCAACTCTCGATATAACAGAAGCCTGCGAACTCTGTGCCACACAGCGCGATGATGGCCTTTCCCTCTTTCATCTTCTGTGCCACATACTCATGGGTTCGTTTGGCGATACCCGTACCACGCACCTTGGCGGCAGCGGTAATTGTTTCCAAAATCGTGTCAACGTATGCCTCATGCGAAGCGTCGGCAACCATAACATCTATTTGTTGTTGATCCATTGTTTAATTGATAATCTATATCTTTATATTATTGTTTATCGCTATTTATGTTCGGAATGACTTCCGAGAGGGCCTGAATGAGGTTCTGCCGCTCCACGCCTTCGCGCATCACCAACAGAATGGTGTCGTCGCCGGCTATCGTGCCGATAATCTCATAGAACTCTTTCGCATCGATGTCATAAGCCAGCGAACTTGCATAACCCGGGCGGGTGCGGATAACCGCTATGTTGCCGGAGAAGTTGATGGAGACAAATCCGCCCAGCACTACCTGGGCACTCATAGTACGCACCTCTTCGGTATGATGACGATAGAATGCGTTGTCGGGCAATACGTAGACATACTGTCCATTCGCCCCAGAGGTCTTTACAATCCTCAAACACTTCAAGTCACGCGACAACGTAGCCTGAGTGAGTTTGTAGCCGTTGATGTCCAACTCACGCAACAGTTCCTCTTGACTTCCTATCTGTTTGTTGGCGACAATCATCTTTATCGCCTGCAATCGTTCATTTCTACTAGGGCTCATCGAATATTTATTCTAAAACGGCTGCAAATTTATACAGACTTTTTCATATGCCATGCATAACAGGACCATTATTTTTGCATACACCAGCATTTTAGTCCATACACATTGCATACATATGTATATTCATTCACAATATAGACTACAATAGGGCGTATATAATTATATGGTATAGGACAAGCGGTATGGAAGGCTAGACAGCGCGGTATGGCCGGCTAAAATACGTATAAAGTTTAACAAAAGAGGATGGTATATATAACAAAAATCAAAAAGTCCATATTTTAATCAGAAAAGCCTGCTCGGTTAGCGGATCTTTTCCTACCTTTGACCAATCTTAAGGTTGAAGGACCTGAATACTCACATAAACGTATATTGAATATCATGAAAGACATGCAATTTTTTGCCGTAGACTTAGGAGCTACTAGTGGCAGAACGATTATCGGCACACTGTCAGAAGGCAAACTTGATTTATGGGAACTGACCCGTTTTTCCAATCCTATCATCGAGACAGGCGGACATTTCTACTGGGACATCTATGCGCTGTACCTCGAAATCATTAAGGGATTGAAGAAGGTGGCACAGGAAAATATACCTATCCAATCCATCGGCATCGACACATGGGGTGTTGACTTCGTGTTTGTCGGCAAGGACGGAGCCCTACTCCGCAACCCGTATTGCTACCGCGACCCGCACACAGTAGGCGCTCCTGAAGAGTACTTCACACATATCCCCCGCGAGAAAGTGTATGACATCACGGGTATACAGATTATGAACTTCAACTCGTTGTTCCAACTCTACACACTGCACCGCAACAAATGTTCCGCCCTGGAGGCCGCCGACAAGATTCTGTTTATGCCGGACGCCCTCTCGTATATGCTGACGGGCAACATGGTGACAGAATATACCATCGCCTCCACTTCACAGATACTGAACCCGCGCACCAAGCGCTTCGAGAAAGAGTTGCTGGATGTAGTAGGCGTGAAAGAAGAGCAGTTCGGCAAGTTCGTCTTCCCGGGAGAGCAAGTGGGTGTACTCAGCAAAGAGGTGCAACAGCTGACCGGTCTGGGAGATATTCCCGTGATAGCCGTGGCCGGACACGACACAGCCTCGGCCGTAGCAGCCGTGCCTGCACAGAACGAGCGGTTCGCTTACCTCAGCTCAGGCACATGGTCGCTGATGGGTATCGAGGTGAAGGACGCCATCATCAACAAAGAGAGCTTCGAGCGCAACTTCACCAACGAAGGAGGCATCGAGGGAACGACACGCTTCTTGAAGAACATCTGCGGCATGTGGTTGCTCGAGCGTTGCCGCAAGGAATGGGAAGTGACCAACAACTATTCATACTCCGAACTGATTGATGCAGCGCTGGCCGTGAAAGCATTCCGCAGCGTCATCAACCCGGATGCTCCCTGCTTCGCCAATCCGACATCGATGATAGAGGCTATCCGCCACTACTGTAGCGAGACTGGACAGCCCGTACCGGAAACGTATGGAGAGATAACACGTTGCATCTTCGACAGCCTCGCCCTGCGTTATCGTCAAGTGTTCGGCTACATGCAAGACATGGCTCCGTTCAAGATAGAGCGTCTGCACGTCATCGGTGGTGGTTCGCGCAATAACCTGCTCAACCAGTTTACCAGCAACGCCGTGGGCGTGCCTGTGACAGCCGGTCCGTCCGAAGGAACAGCCATCGGCAATATTATGTTGCAGGCCAAGGCTGCCGGACTTGTAAAGGACATCAACGAGATGCGACAGCTCATCGGTTCGTCCATTGAGTTGACAAACTTTGTGCCCGAACATGCTGTGGAGTGGGACGAAGCCTACAAACGTTACCTCTGCTACTATCGTGA
This sequence comes from Bacteroidaceae bacterium, assembly GCA_963643925.1. Classification (GTDB taxonomy): domain Bacteria; phylum Bacteroidota; class Bacteroidia; order Bacteroidales; family Bacteroidaceae; genus Phocaeicola_A. Next base: position 29,299 of record CAVINS010000035.1, on the reverse strand, counting down.
GGACATCTGAAACTGATACATATATGCAATAAGGTAAAACAAAATAACATACCAAATACTAACTTCTAAATTTATAATCATGAAAGAGGAATTGATCAAAAAAGCGTATGATATCGCAGTAGAGCGTTACGCCGCTATGGGTATCGACACAAACAAAGTGCTGGACCAACTGCAGAAAGTTTCCATCTCCCTCCATTGTTGGCAGGCAGATGACGTGGCAGGTTTCGAGTCCACCGGCTCACTGACCGGCGGCATCCAGACTACAGGCAACTATCCTGGCAAGGCACGTAATATGGAAGAGTTGCGAGCAGACATCCTGAAAGCAGCTTCTTACATTCCGGGCAAGCACCGCTTGAACCTGCATGAGATATATGGTGACTTCGATGGCAAGTTCGTTGACCGCGACCAAGTGGAGCCGAAACATTTCGAGAGCTGGATGCAATGGAGCGCCGAGACAGGCATGAAGCTCGACTTCAACTCGACCTCCTTCTCACATCCTAAGTCAGGCGACCTCTCTTTGGCAAACCCCGACAAGAGCATCCGCGACTTCTGGATTGAGCACACAAAACGTTGTCGTGCCATTGCCGAGGAGATGGGTAAACGCCAGGGCGACCCGTGTATCATGAACCTTTGGGTACACGACGGTAGCAAGGACATCACTGTGAACCGCATGAAATACCGTGCATTGCTGAAGGATTCCTTGGACCAGATTTTCGAGAAAGAGTACAAGAACATGCGCGACTGCATCGAGTCAAAGGTGTTCGGCATCGGACTGGAGAGCTACACCGTAGGATCCAACGACTTCTATATCGGCTATGGCGTTCAGCACCAAAAACTGATTACGCTGGATACAGGCCACTTTCATCCGACAGAGAGCGTTGCCGACAAGGTGTCGTCGATGCTTCTTTTCGTGCCTGAGCTGATGTTGCACGTGAGCCGTCCGGTACGTTGGGATTCCGACCACGTAACCATCATGGACGACCCGACAGTAGAGCTGTTCCAGGAAATCGTCCGTTGCGACGCTCTGGACCGCGTACACATCGGCCTCGACTACTTCGACGCTTCTATCAACCGTATCGGTGCTTACGTTATCGGTACACGTGCCGCACAGAAGTGCATGCTGCGCGCCCTGTTGGAGCCGCTGACCAAGCTGCGTGAGTACGAAGCAAACGGACAAGGATTCCAGCGCCTGGCTCTGCTCGAAGAGGAGAAGGCTATGCCTTGGAACGCTGTATGGGATATGTTCTGCTTGAAGAACGACGTGCCCGTGGGCGACGAGTTCATCGGCGAGATTGAGAAATACGAAGCTGACGTGACATCTAAGAGATAATAATCTTTTATACCAAATATCAGATAAGGGGCTGCGCCAAGGGCTAAATCGTCTTTGCCTTTGTGCGCAGCTCTTTCGATAAGACATAAAGTATGGAAATTGTTTTAGGATTATTGATTATAGCCATCGGCGCCTTCTGTCAGTCGAGTAGCTATGTTCCCATCAACCGCATCAAGCAGTGGAGTTGGGAGTCGTTTTGGATCGTACAGGGTGTGTTCGCCTGGCTGATATTCCCTTTTCTGGGCGCTCTGTTGGCCGTACCTGCCGGCAGCTCTCTGTTTGAGGTGTATGCCTCCCATCCTACGGATACGTTGTGGACCATCTTCTTCGGTGTACTGTGGGGAGTAGGTGGACTCACCTTCGGCCTCTCCATGCGCTACTTGGGCGTTGCGTTGGGACAGTCCATCGCCCTGGGTACCTGTGCCGGACTGGGTACTATATTGACCCCTGTCTTCACTGGTAAGACGGGCGACCTCACCACACCGGTCATCGTGGGCGTGGTAGTTACCCTGGTTGGTATCGGCATCATCGGCTTGGCCGGCAATATGAAGTCCGCCGCTTTGAGCAAGGAAGAGAAAGAGAAGGCCGTGAAGGACTTCAACTTCACCAAAGGCATCATCGTTGCCTTGTTGGCCGGATTCATGAGCGCCTGCTTCAGCATCGGTCTGGGATTCGGTGAGAGCCTCTGCTTCGCCGAGAGCGCGGACATCTACCGCACACTGCCGGCTACCTTCATGGTGACCTTCGGAGGATTCCTCACCAACGCGGTGTATTGCTTCTACCAGAACTCGAAGAACAAGACCTGGGGCGACTATGGCAAGACATCGCTCTATGCCAACAACATCCTCTTCTGCGCATTGGCAGGTGTGCTGTGGTATAGCCAGTTCTTCGGACTGAGCCTGGGCAAGGGATTCCTGACCTCGTCACCTGTGCTGCTCACCTTCTCGTGGTGCATCCTGATGTCGCTCAACGTGACCTTCTCCAACGTATGGGGCATCATCCTAAAGGAGTGGAAAGGTTGCTCACAGAAGACCATCGTGGTGCTCATCATCGGTCTGGTGGTACTTATTGTATCGTCCTTCCTGCCGCAACTGCTTAAATAATGAATGTAAAGAACAACAACTAAGATACAGAACAATGAAATCGATTTTGGAAAACCGTCCCGAGTTGGCTCGGGAAGTAAACAAAGTGGCCGAAGTGGCCGGATACTTATGGCAGAAAGGCTGGGCTGAGCGCAACGGCGGCAACATCACTGTCAACATCACCGAGTATGTGGACGATGAGATTCGCCAGATGCCAGCTATCAGCGAGCCCAAAGAGATTGGCGCTACACTGCCCAACCTTAAGGGTTGCTATTTCTACTGCAAAGGCACAAACATGCGTATGCGCGACTTGGCCCGCTGGCCGATGGACAACGGCAGCATCATCCGCATACTGGACGACTGCGCCCACTACGTGATTATCGCCGACAAACCCGTGCGGCCGACCTCTGAGTTGCCGTCACACTTGAGCGTACACAACTACCTCATCGGCAAAGGCTCTCCCTACAAAGCATCGGTTCACACCCACCCTATCGAACTGGTGGCCCTGACACACTGCAAGAAGTACCTGGAGAAAGACGTGGCTACCCGTATGCTGTGGAGTATGATTCCGGAAACGAAGGCATTCTGTCCTCGCGGCTTGGGTATCATCCCCTACAAGCTGCCTAGCTCGGTAGAGTTGGCCGAGGCTACCATCAAGGAGTTGGCCGACTATGACGTGGTGATGTGGGAGAAGCACGGTGTCTTCGCTGTAGACTGCGACGTGATGCAGGCCTTCGACCAGATTGACGTGCTCAACAAGTCTGCTCTCATCTATATCGCTGCCAAGAACATGGGATTCGAACCCGAGGGAATGAGCGACGAGCAGATGAAAGAGATGAGCGTAGCCTTCAACTTACCCAAATAAGCACAAGGCGGAACAATAGACGCAATGCTCCTAACGGACGTATATAGTATAGGCGGGAAGATGTCATTCATCTTTCCGCCTATACCTTATTATATGTAGGTACTCCAAACTGAGCACCCTGTTAGTCCTTCGTCACACGATCTATAGCCTTTATCGCATAATCCGCCTGACACTTGTCCATCTGCGAAGAGAGCATCGACTTTGCCTTCACCAGCAGCGAACGCACCTTCTGCAACTTCTCCAACAGAATGGGTGTAAGGTCCGTCATCGGATAATAGTCAATAGATGTCACAGGGCCCATGGCCATATTCTCCTCTTCATCTTTCTCATCTGCTATCGAGGTAATCTGTGCATCGCCGTGCTCGAGCTTGGACTTGTTGAGGTTGGAGAGCATGTCGCTTTCGTTGATAAGAAACGTGACAAGCGTATTCGCACACTGTAAATCCTCTGTGGTAGGTTTACGACCGGCTTTCACTGAGCGGAAACAATAGTCGATGATGTCGTCCAACAAATCGCTCTGCGTATAAGGTTTGTCCGCATGATGGATGCTCATATCCATATATGGCAATTTATAGGCCATCGTCAACTGGAGAGGGAACTGCTTGCGCCTCACCCAACCGGCCACATCGGAGCTGGGACTGGCGGAGTAGAAGAACTCTGGATTGCTGTTGAGCCACGATACATCGTTCAGTTCGGTAAAGATTGACTTCACAACTTCCCGTTGTTTCTCGCGGGGAACACCACGTGTCAGCGGAGTCTTTTGGACATCCTGGCCCATATATTCGTCAAAGTAGACGCCACCGATGAAGGCTGTCACGGTCTGCAGCAGACTGAAGTAATCGTTGATGACAAACTCCGGGAACAGCTCACGATAGCTGTCGGGCAACTCACTGTAGACAGTCCACTCGGGCGCATGCTTCGCCAGGTAGCGATAATGTTGCATCATGTTGCGCGCTGCCTGCAAGGGGTCGCTACTCATATCAAAATTCTGGCAACGTGGGTCTGATGCGTAGCGGAAAGCCCTTCGACCATAGAAGTAACGTTCATCGCCCACGTGACTCTTTACCCATTGTCGTAAGGTATCTTCCGACACATTGGGGGTATAGAGGTACTTCACCACAAAGTCATCATACACGCCAGGGTGGTTGTAGGTGAGCACTACTCCTTTCTCCTTGTCGCCCGGCATAGCCACATAGTTGTAAATCTGTCCGTCCATCACGGAGGCGGAGATGCCGTACTTTTGGGTAAACTCAGGCGAACGGAGTTGCTCGGGAGTATAGGCAGCGGAACCTGCGAGGTTCGTACTGAGTCCCAACGCATGACCGAAGGCCGTGAGCATGCGTGCTTGCAGGATTTCGGCCAAGAGGTCGTCGGGCAGGTCGTAGCAGCGGTAGCGTTCATCGGTCTCGGCCATCTTGCAGATGCCATAGCGTCGCACATCCTCTGCCAAATTGCGGGGCACGTAGATATGCGTACTCAGTATCTCACCCGTCCGCGGGTCTACGGGTGAGCAGAAGGTCACCGTCTGGCTGTTGCTGTTGGCGAAATGGATGACGTTCTCCAACGGGTCTGCTGCACTGAAGGTGGAGTCGTTGGGGAAGGGAACCAACCGGATGGGGCGTCCAAGTCCGGCCTTGTCGAAAGAGTCGTTCCATCCCTCCGCAACCCTTTGTATAGCTCCGGTCCACGAAGCTGAGAGCAGACTATCCGCATAGAAGGTAATGGTATCGCCCGGAGTGAAGTTCCGTCGGCCGGCATAATAGCCCACCTTGACCTGCTCCAGGTTGCGGTAATCATTATACTTCACCAAGTGGGTACCCACCGCAGCATTGGCTTCACGGGGAATCATGCACTGGTCGTCTGAGGGCAACAGGGTCAACAAGGTCTGCAAGGTACCCTGGAAGGCGGGCTTCTCAGAGAGTTCACCCATAAAAGAGCCATTGATAGACAGCTCACCTGTAACCGATTGTTCCAGACATACGCAACGACGAAAACTCTTCACTCCCGTAACGAATGAGAGGGAGCTCTTCAAGGAGCAGGATTTCACTTTCGCGCCCACATCGTAAGGAACGCCTTCGGGGTCGAACACCTCTTTATTAGAGGCATTCAGGAAATCCGTCAGTTCCACCAATAGGGCGGTGGAGTCGTTGCTCCAGGCTTGGATAGATGCTGTGCGAAAGACAGCGCTGGCACCGGAAAGCGCAAAAGCCTTCGGGGTGGTCTGGTCGCCTTCGGATATACGGTAATTGGCCTTGGACTGGCAGAATGTGAGCAGGGTGTCGGACCGGTTGACAGAGAATGCCAGTTGCTCGTTCACATTGCGGCCTACCATCAGCGGGAGGTTGGCCTCCACGATACTCGACGACATGAGGTATACACGTCCTAGGTTACGCACAGGGAATTCCGCATAGACTTTGCCATCGTAGAGGAAGAGCGAGAGGTCTTGCTGCTGTGCCTGTGTCAACTTATCCTTCTTCTTGAAGATTTTCGAGTAGGGACGTGAGGCATCCACCGAGTCATTGGCTACGTCGGTCGTCTTTGCCTTGGCAGACTTCTTCTGTCGACGTGCCTCAGCAGGCTGAGCGAACATGAACGCCAATCCGACGACCACCGCAAGGCAAGTAAATATCGTTTTGTTCTGTTTCATATCCGTCTCATTATTTAATACTACTCTCTATGATGCGCAACAGGTAGGTGTAGTGGGCACGGTCCTGTGCCGTTCCGCTCTGTTGCTTGCTCTTCACCAGTTGATGCGCCTTCTGCAGGTAAGCATACATATCGGCCACCGTCAGCGAAGGACTACTGGAGAATATCTCACGCGGAGATTGTTCGAAGCCACCTACCGGTTTCACAGCCCCGGTCTCTGCCAGAGTCGGCAGTTCCATGCGTGTAGGTTGCTGGCACGAACAGAGCGAGTGGAAATGAATGTCACAATCCGCGAGCGACAAGTTGTTCACTCCCTTGGGCAACTTGAATCCACTGTTCTGTATCAGGTGAGCCAGATATTCCTTCTGCAGCCTCTTCTCGCCATCGGTCAGGGTACGACCCTGCACCGTCGGTTTCCACACGAAGTCGTAGACCATCTTCAGCGCCTCATCGGGTTGCAGACTATTTTCACCTATCTTGTTGTAGCATGAGACTACAAGCGGTGCAGAGAAGATATACTGCGACACATACTTCTGCAACGACTGCTTGGGCGAGCCGGAAAGGGAAATCTTACTGAGTACTTCTTTGTTGTCCATCCAGTCAAGGTCGGAATAGAGGGTAAAGAGATATTCCAGCGCCTCTTTCTGCCGTTTCTTGTCCAGTCCACGCAAGCGGGTCTGTCCGTCGCCGTCTTTCACTTCGTTGAGGTAATAGCCGCTCACGTTGCTGGCTACGTGGACGGTGTAGAGGGCATATTGGTTGACCATATTGTCCAGAATGGCCGCTCGACAGGTCATATCTTCATCCTTACCTTCGAGCCACTGGTTGAGGTTCGCCATGATGTATTTGAGATTCTTCACACCATACTTGGTAGCCTCCACGGCATTGTCCCCCAAGTCCTCGTTCATGTTGCGAGGGTCGGCAAACGGGTTGGTAAACTGTTGCTTGCCATAGCGGTAGACAGGGCTCTTCTGGATGGAGTCGGTAATCCATTGGGTCATGTACTTCTCCTCTTCCTGTGACGTCATGTTGAGGCAAGGGCTATAGCCCCACTTGATGGCATAACGGTCGTACACACCGAAGCGGGGAGGTGTCAGCTTCACGCCTTTCTCTTTGTCGCCTGGCTGAGCCACATAGTTGAAGCGGGCATAGTCCATGATGCTGTAGGTGGTGCCGTACTTCTGTGTGAACTCCGGCGAGCGCAGCTCCTCCACCTTCACGTTGTTGGAGGCACCCATGTTGTGCATCAGTCCGAGGCAGTGGCCCACTTCGTGGCCAATGACGTAGCGGATAGCATCGCCCAGGATGGCTTCGGGCAGCTGATAGCCGCGCACCTCTTTGTCGGCAGCAGCGGTCTGCACGAAGAGCCAGTTGTTGATGAGCTTCACGAAATCGTGATAGACATAAACCGAAGCCATCAGTATCTCGCCACTGCGGGGGTCAACCCACGACGGACCCATAGCGTTCTTGATGCTGATAGGTGCGTAACGGATACAGCTGTACTTGATGTTGTCGGGATCGAACGAGGGATCGTCAGTGGGGAAGTCCTTCGCCACCACGGCACCGCGCAGGCGACACTCTTCCTCAAAGACTTGCGACCACATGTTCACGGCCTCCATGATGTAAGGTCTCCACTTGGCTGGGAAGGTGTTGTCCACATAGAATACTACGGGTTTCACCACGTCCACCACCTCACCCCGCTTCCATGCTGCGGAGTCTTTCGGTTGAAGGTCCCAGCGGTTGGTATAGTACACCGGCTTGGAGGTGTGGGGAGCGGGACCGTACTGTTCGCGCTCCGTCACGAAGTAACCTATACGGTAGTCCGCCATGCGGGGACGATAAGGCTCCGGTTTCAGGAGCATGATGCTGCGTGTCATCTCTGCCGTGAAGGGCTTGTCCTTCAGCACTTGCGTGCCGCTACGCTCCGACAGCGAGAAGGTGTAGTTGAGCGAGCTCTTCACCGAGACGTTGTCGTCGAAGGCTTTCACGTCCACCAGGTAGGAGTTCTCCGCTTTGTAGTTCTCGGTGCGGGTGTAGTTCGAAGCATAATTGGAGTTCGAGTCGAAGGGTGTCATCCGCTTGTTGTCGCTCACGAAAAACGAGGTCATGTCGAACGCCACAGCCGTGGAGTCTTTGTTCCATGCCGCAATCTTCTGATTGGTGAGTATCACGTCCACGTGACTCTTCTGCAGTGCCACATCTATGGCAGCATCGGAGGTAACATAGTCCTTGTTCACCTCACGCAGCTGCACATTGTCCTTGGTCCGCGTGAACTTCACCAGCATCGGTGCTGTCGGTTTGGACCCCACGATGCCGTTGCCATTGTCGGAAACACTGGTCACCGTTGAGCCGATGAGCATCTCCTTGCCGAAGAGCGACAACGGAAGTTCGAAATATACTTTTCCATCGATCTGGTGGAGGGTGATGAAGCCATTCTCCACCTTGTGCTTCTTGTCGAAGAGCTTTTCATAATCTGTTTTCTTGGCCACAGTATCGGTAGTCGCGGCCTTTTTTTTCTTCTTGAAGAAGATACGGTGAGGATGCCCTGCCTCAGCTACCGAACTGAGGCAAAGCGCCACCACAGACATTAAAATCAGAAATCGGGTTCTCATGTAAGGTTTAGAGTTTATATTAGTAACCTGCCGTGCGGATTAGTAGCCCGTCGTACAGAAATCGAGTATCTTACCAAATCCGGTATAGGTGAGCGCCTTGGCGGCATCCAACTTGCCGGTACCAATCTGTGTCATAGGAACTACCAATATCTTTCCATCGTAGGTTCCCGTCTGTTCGGCTACCATCACAGCCTTCTTGTTCAGTTCCAGCTCCTCCACCGCAAAACCTTCGTCCAGTTTGCCCACCGCACTGTAGTCGGTCATGTAGATTCCCTGGCAGTAGAGTTTCGCCTTGGCAATGGAAGCCCCTGCGCTGGCAGTGTAGACTGCCGTTGTGTTGACAGTAGCCGTGGAGCCGGCGAAGTTGATGGCATAGATAGCCTTGGCTGTTGCCACATAGAGGATAGACTGGTCGATGGCGAAGAAGACGCTCACAGCCTCATCCAGGAGAGACTTGCCTTCCGCAGGAATCTCGTACCGCATGCGGGCACCGGCGGGCACTTCCTCCTTAATGGTACCGATAATCTCCCAGTTGTCGTCATATTCGTACTCGCCATCCTCGTGACGGGTGAAAGTGTAGATGGCATAGTTGCCCGTTGTCTTGTCCTTCATCACGAAAGCAGGGGTATTTCCGTCAGTCGTCTGTCCGGCAGCGATGGCTGTCAGTCCGGGCACGTTGGCAGGGTCGAAAAAGGTGTTAGCTGCCAGGTCGGTGCCATACGACGCCAGGACGCTACCACTTTCATAGACAAAAGCGCCTTTGTCGGCATCGTACCACATCACCATTTGGTCGTACACCCCGAATGAAGTGGCAGACATCACCACGCCGTTGTCGATGGTGTACTGACTTGCCGAGGCGTCGTACCATCCGAAATTGCTATAGTTGACGCCATTCACCGAATAGATGTACTGGTTGGTGTTCATATAGAGCAGTTGATTGGCGGAGAAGATGTTCACGACCTTCAGTCCTTCGGGAAGATAGGTAACAAGTCCACCCGTAGTGAGTCGGGCCGTTTGCGAATACTTCTCTGTGTTGAACACTGCCGCATCTCCTTCGGAGGTCACGGCAAAGAGGTTGTTGACGTGTGTCAACACAACGTTGCCCTGCGACTTATAGGTGAGGCTCGTCATCAACTGGTCGAAGGGTTCGCCGTTGGCTTTGCTGAGGATGTCGTACGAAACCTTGTCGGCCTTGTTACCATAGTTCACCGTCAGGTTCTTGCTCATGATGAGGTTGAGGTCGGAGGTCTTGTCGTCCTTCGTGTCGGACACCACAATGCCGTCGAGGAAAGCGCTCTGAACAACCACCTTCCAGAGTTTGGTGTATTGCAGGTCGCTGTTTTTCGTGTCCGTGACCGTCAGTCGCAGATAGTATGGCTGCGTGGAGATGTCGTTGGTGATGGTCGCGTGGAGGTCGCGCTCCTCGCCCAAGGCAATCCATTCGGGATTGTTGTCGTTGGGCTGTTCGGTTATCTCCCACAGGTAAGAGAGTCCATCCTCGTTGTCGCCATCGCTGCGTGTCACCGAGGGGGCGATTTCCAAGTCTTCGAGATAGCCCACATAGAAGGTGGTCGCCTCATCCGCTGTAGAGATGGCGACATCGGGCAATGTGCGTGTGGCAAGTGTGCTCTCGTCGTCGTAGCATGAGGTCAGCGACAAGAGGGAAGCCACTATAAATAATGAAAGTATGCTGTTCTTTTTCATTGTTCTCTGTTTTTATGAATTAGTACTCACGGGCCTCCACAGGCTGACCTTTCAGATTTCCCGCATCGTGGAGCAAGGGCGTGCCGTGCTCCTCTTCATACTGTTTCAGCCAATCCTTCAGCATAGCCGCATAGGCTTTGTAGGAGTTGTCGCTATAAATCATGTTGTAACGCGGCAGGTACTTGTAGCTCTTGTACGAGGCCGAATTATACTTGTAGCCGTGTACACTATAGTCGTCCCAGTCGTTCCATCCTGTAGCGGCCACGATAGCGCGCAAGGCATTGGGGCTGTAGCAGGCAAGACTTGTAGATATATAGCTGGCCATACCCTTAACGAGCATGTTGTACGTACGTTTAATGTTGTTGTGTGGCGGTTCCGGAATCTGGCTGTTCCACGAGAGATGTGCCCAGATGTATTCGTCCGGTCCCTCTGCCAACTGATCGTTGCCCGTGAGGGAGATCCAGAGCTCGTAGGTCTCGGTACTCAATGCCTCCGTGTTCTTGAGGTTCACCTTGATGTATCCGTACTTCTCGCCGGCGGGAATCACAGCATCCGTAACCTCGTAGCTGCCTTCGGGAGCGGTAGAGGTCTCCTCAATGACGTAGTCCACCTTACGGTCATAGTCCACGATCTTGCCTATCAGGGCCAAGGGAATGGAGTATTCATACGAACTTGCGAAGGAGTTTTCGATGAACGAGTAGCTCTCGTACACCGCCTCGTCGGAAGCCGAGTAGGAGTTGCCGCCCAGCGTGTTCTCACTCCGGCTGAGCGAAGTGGAGAGGAAACGCACGGCAGCCTTGTCCTCAGCGTAAGTGTCGATGTCGTCTTTGTCGCACGCGGCGAGAGCAAAGAGGGCACCCAATGCAAATATGCCTATTGTCTTTTTCATAATCAACTTCATTTTAATGGTTTGTCAACTGTTTAGTCCACTTTGTATTGCTGACGGCCTGCCGCTGTCTCTGCTTCGGGGTAAGGTAACACATATTTTTCCATCCTCATCTCGTCGTAGTTGGGGATAGATGTGGCTCCCGTACGTTTGTAGTAGTAGAAGATCTCTCCCTCGCCCAGGAACTCCTTGCGATATTCTTTGCCGATCTCGGCAATCACCTCGTCGGCCGTGAGGTCCGTCAGCGGGGTGTAGAGTGCACGGTTCTCGCGGATGGTGTTGACCAGACTCATGGCCTGCTCGGCATTGCCCTGCTTGGCGTAGCACTCGGCTGCCATGTAGTAGACCTCCGGCAGACGGATGACAGGCACCCGGTTGGCATAGAAGGTGCTGGTCAGGTTGCGCTGATAGAGCTTCATAGGCACATAGCCTTGCTCGGATGCACTGAGGTTCTGCGAGAGCAGCACGGTAACGCGCACGTCGGTGGTCGACTCGTCCTCGTCCGGTGTGGATTCATCATCGTAGATGTCCTTCATCTGCGACTCGGTCAGGTAGATGGCGTTGTAGTCGGTGTCGGCATACGAGGGGTTGATGTAGCCCTGCATCTTGGCGTCGAGGTTGTTCACGCTGATGGCGAAGAGGGCCTCGTTGATGAGACTGGCATTGGAGCGGTTGAGCGTAGCCGGTGTGGAGAGGTTCACGATGAAGGTGTTGCTGTTGTCGAAGCGGATGCTCACGCCGTCGCCCAGAGCACCGATGATGTCGTTGCAGAGGGTGAGGGCCGAGGAGAGGCTCGACGAACTGCCTTCCCACATGTAGACCTGTGCCAACAGAGCCTCCACAGCATAGTAGTTGAGGCGGTTGTTGCGGGTAGAGTAGAATCCGTCGTCATTCACATTCTCATAGTAGGCCACGTCGTGCTTGCCACAGACTGGGTCATAGTCCTTCAAGAGCTCCAGCGAGGCATTCAGGTCCTTCACCAGGTAGGCGATGAACTCCGTGTAAGTCACTTGCGGAGCGATGTTCTTGTCCACCGTAGTCACGTAGGGGATGGTAAGATAAGAATCCATCGGGAGGGAATATTGCGACCACGAGCCGAAACCGTAGAGACGCAACAGTTGGAAGTGCATGAAGGCACGAACGGCCAACAGCTCGCCCTTTATCACGTGGTAGTTGATGTCGTCCAACTCGGCCTTCTTCTCGTCGATGACGGCCAAGGCCTCGTTGGCATTGATGATGACGTTGTAACCAGAAGCCCAGATGTTCTCCACCACGGTCTTGCTGCGGGTGGTGTTGTAGTTGTGGGACTGGAAGTCGCCTGCCAACGCACTGCTCGACGAGCCGCTGTAGAGACGTGTCTGGTTGGCTATCAGGTCGGGCACGAACCAAGAAAGGTTCATGCCATAGAGATTCTCTTCACTCATGGTCAGGTAGCATCCCGTCAGGGTCTGCTTGAAACCCGAGTCCTTGCTGTAGTGGTCCTCCTCGCGAATCTCGTTGCTGGAGGTCACGTCGAACCAGTCGCTGCAACTGGAGAGGAGCAGGGTGCCTGCCAGCGCTATGGATAATGCTTTATATAATTTCATAAGTTTCTTTCTTGTTTAAGCGTTAGAATGTGGCGGATAATGCAAACGAGAGCGTGCGGGCGAACGGGTAGCTGGTACCGCGCTCCACCTTGATGGAGGAGAAGGTAGCCACGTCGTTGAGGTAGACCGACAGACGCAAGCGTTGCATGTAGAGTTTTGCGTAGATGGACTCGGGGAACTCGTAGTAGGCGCTGATGGACGAGATGGAGAGCTCGTTGCGGTCCTGCACGAAACGGGTGGTTGCCCGTGTGGTGGTCTTGGCGCTATAGCCCTTGTACTGCGTCACGTCGCCCGGAGTCTTCCAACGGCCTGTGAGCACACGGCGGTCTACGTTGTAGGTCATGTCCGCATCCTCCACACGGTCCACGAGGGTGGAGTTGTACATCTGTCCGCCAGCCAGATAGGTGCAGGTGGCGGTCAGTCCGAAGCCTTTGTACTCGGCACTGAAACCGATGTTGCCACGGTACTTCGGCGTAGCGTCGCCAGCGGCCACCATGTCGGACGAGTCGTAGGTATAGGTGTAGGTTCCGTTCTTCTTGATGTAGATCTCCTCACCGGTCTGCGGGTCGATGCCTGCGGAGGGCACTGCCCAGATGGTGTTCATGGAGAGTCCGTCCTGGTACATCAGCACGGGAGAGGTCTGTCCCTCGTCCTCTGCCTGGGCCAACATGCGGTCATTATACTCGCGCATGCTCTGCGAGAGGCTGATGATGCGGTTCTTCGTGTAGACGAACGATCCGTAGATGGAGACGAAGCCGTCGCGTCCCTGCCACGGGGTGTAGTTGGCCTTGATTTCCACACCGGAGTTGCGCACCAGTCCGAGGTTGTCCTTCACGGTGCTGAATCCGGTGGAGGTGGGGATGCTCACGTTGGTAAGCATGTTCTTGGTGTCGGCCTTGTAGAGGTCGAACGAAAGGGAGAGCCCGAAGGCACGGAAGTCGAAGCCGATGTTGTAGTCCTTCTTCTGTTCCCACATCAGACCGGAGTTGGGCATACGGCTCAGGTAAGCTCCTGTCAAGCCTTCGTAGGTGGCACCTGTGTAATAACTATAGGTAGCGATGGCCTCGTTGGTGCTGAAGTTCTGGTTACCGGTGAGACCTATGCTGCCACGGATTTTGAAGAGTTTCAGCCACTCGGCGTTCTTCAGCCAGGGTTCGTTGTGCACGTTCCATCCCAAACCGGCGGACCAGCTGTCGGCCCAACGTTTGTCGGAGCCGTAGAGCGACGAGGCGCTCTCGCGTCCGGTGAGGTCCACGAGGAAGCGGTTGTCGTAGTCGTACGACGCGGCCAACAGGAAGCTCATCTCGCGGTTCACCGAAGCGTAGCCTGTCGGTGTGCTACCCTCGGCATACTGGTGGGCAAAGGTGATGTCCGCTGCCGTCTCGTTGCTGAAGCCTTCAGCCTGATGTTGGTAGGCTTGGTATTTGGTTTCGGAAACGAAGTATCCGGCGTTGCCGAACACGTGGTGTTTGCCGAAGGCGTGGTTGTAGTTCACGTTCAAGTCGCCACTGAGTTGGGTCTGCTTGCCGTTCTCCACGATGTAGAGTCCGCGGCGGTCCCAGGCGGATGTACCCTTGATGTAGGAAGCGAAGCGGGAGTGGTTAGCGGGATAGTACTGGTCCACATCGTTGCGTTTCTGCTCAGCGCCCAAGCGGACGGTGGCCTTCAGGTCGGGGTTGATGGTCCACTCGGCGTAGAAATTGTTGGTGAACTCGGTGTACGACGACTCGAGGCTGGTGCCGATAGTAGCGTCGTAGAGCGGATTGGCTACGGCATTGCCGCCATAGGAAAGGTTGCTGTTGCTCACCTCAGCCCAGCGGAGCACATTGCCGTTGGCGTCTTCTGCCTGCCAGTAGGGATTCATCCTCACATAGTCCGAGAAGGTTCCGTAGGGAGAGTCGGTGCTCTTGTTGGAGATGACGCTCAGAATGTTCTTGAACAAGAGGTTCTTGCGGCGATACGAGAGGCTCACGTCACCGGAGATGTTACGACGATCAGAACCTTTCATCACACCTGCCACATCGTTGTAGGTGAAGTTGAGCACCCCGCGCAGGTTGCGTGCGTCGCCCAGTTCGATGTTGATGTTGTGCTTCTGTCCCACACCGGTGCGCAGAGGCTTCGCCATCCAGTCGGTGTCGAGACCCTCGAGCGCCAGTTTATAGCGTTGGTTATAGAGTTGGGTCAGCGTCTGCTGTTGGGTAGCGGAGCCGCCGTTGTAATAGGCGGAGTTGATGTCGTAGATACCCTCGTTGCGCTCCACCTGCAGTTTCTCCAGGGCATTGGTCATGTCGTAGCTGGTGAGGTCGGGCATCTCCAGGTCGAGGCTACCATTGTAGGAGATGCGTGCCTCGGTACCTGCCAGACGTTTGGTCTCGATGACGATGACACCGTTGGCGGCCTTGCTACCGTAGAGGGCCTTTGCCGAAGCATCCTTCAGGATGGTGACGCTCTCCACGCGGTTCATGTCGAGGTCCTTCACACGCTCTGCCGAGGTCTCGAATCCGTCGAGGATGAAGAGCGGCTCATTGGGTTGATTCTGGTAGCTGCTCTTCAGCGAGGAGGTCTCTGCCGGGAAGCTGGAGGTACCGCGCATCGAGATGGTCGGTGTGGAGTTAGGGTCGGAGCCCATCGTCAGGTTATCGGCGATGTAGACCGTGGGGTCGAGGCTCTTCAGGCTCTGGAGTAGGTTCTGGTTGCTCACGCGGCGCAGGTCCTTGCCCGATACGGTGGTTGCCGAACCGGTGAAACTCTCTGCCTTGCGGGTGTAGACACCGTTGACTATCACTTCGGAGAGTTGGTTGTCATCCTCCAGGACAACTTGGATATTCGTGTGGTCGGTCTGACCATTGAAGCTGAGCGTGACTGTCTTCATACCTACGTAGGAAAACTGCAACGTCGTGCGGTCGCTTTTTGGCAACGAGAGGCTGAAGCGTCCGTCCGCATCGGTAGACACGCCTTTGCCACTACCGGGCAGCACCACGGTACCGCCTATCACGGCATCGCCGTTGGCATCCACTACTCGGCCACTGTAGACCACTTCACCATTTTTGCGTTGAGGCGTGTTGTCATCCTGTACGGCCGACAATCCTCCGTCAACTGTTCCGCTCATGAGAGACTTTCCCGCGGTTGCCCCAACGTCCTGAGGCAGCGACAGGAGTAGCATCATCAAGCAGAATCCTACTTGCATAATCTTACTCTTCATACTTAATAACACTTGTTTCATTGTTAGTTTCTTACTCTTGTTCATTCTCTCTATTCAATCATGTTATTTGATCTCATTTATTTTCCTAACCAGAGAAAACTTTTTTCCTAACCAGGGAAATATATTTTCCTAACCAGGGAGAAAAACCGCCTAGTGGCAGAGGTGTTCCCGAGCCTTTCCTCGGATAGAATGGAGCAAAGTTAGGAATTTATTATAGCACGCAAGCATTTTTCACGTTAAATCCACAAATATTGTAGAGATGACGCTCAATTTATAGAGTAAAGGGGGATTTTACTATACCTATATATAATAGGAAGAGGGCGTTTATCTCGGCTTCCGCCGCATGCCGAGATATTTGCACAGCTCGGCATCTGACGGAAACGACAAAGCATCTGACGGGAATAAGAAGCCGAGCGGCAGACGCAACCTCGTTGGCCGCATCTGCCGCTCGTATACAGGACCCCTCAACAGGGGGCAATCGGTCTTTACTTGACCGTTTTCCCGTTTATCTTCAGGTTGTCATAGTGTACGTCCTTGGCTCCTACCACCGACACGCCGGGGTCTTTCTCCACATTGTTGAAGTTGCAGTTGCTCACGTGGATGTTCTCCACATTGTAGCGGTCGTCGTAGCCGATTATCAACACACCGTAGCGACTCTTCTGGCTGGTGACGTTGTCGAGGAACACGTTGCGCACGAAGGGCGGGAAACTGCGGTCGCACTGCTCGCGGCTCTCGTACACGAGGTTTATCTTGAGCACCGCCTCGCGACACTCCCCTACCTCGACGTTGCGCACGTGGATGTTCTCTATCACTCCGCCACGGCAGTTGTTGGTCTTGATGCGGATGACGCGCTCCAAGTTGGGGCTGTCCATCCGGCAGTTCTCTACGAAGAGGTTGCGGAAGCCGCCGCCTATCTCGCTTCCTATCACCACTCCACCGTGTCCGTCCTTCATCGTGCAGTTGCGCACGACGATGTTCTCGCTGGGGATGTTCCACTTGCGTCCGTCGGCGTTGCGTCCGCTCTTGATGGCTATGCAGTCGTCGCCGGTTTCAAATAAGCAGTTTTCAATAAGCACGTTCTTGCACGACTCGGGATCGCAGCCGTCGCCGTTCGGTGCGTGGTTGATGACCTTCACATCGCGCACCGTCACGTTCTCGCAGAAGAGGGGATGGATGCACCAGAAGGGGGAGTTGCGCAGGGTGACACCCTCGAGCAGCACCTCGTTGCAGCGGACGAAGTTGACCAGCTGTGGGCGGAGTCCGTCCTCGATGGTCATCTGGCGTTTGTCTATCGGCGCGAAGGTCTCGGCGTAAGCCAACAGCTTGGCGCGGCCGCCATTGCGCTGTGAGGTCATACCCTCCTTCCAGCCATAGCGTTTGGAGTCGCCGCACATGGGCCACCAGGTCTCGTTGCTGCCTTGGGCGTCGATGGTGCCTTCGCCCGTGATGGCGAAGTTGCTTTCGCCGTAGGCATAGATGAGCGGATGCAGGTTGTAGCAGTCCACGCCCTCCCAACGGGTGAGCACAGTGGGTGTGTAGAGATGGAGGTCGAAGACGAACTTCAGCTCGGCACCTTTTTCGAGGTAGAGGTTCACGTTGCTCTTCAGCGTGATAGGACCGCAATAGTATACGCCCGCAGGCACTATCACCATGCCGCCGCCGTGCGTACTGCAGGTGGTGATGGCCAGATTGATGGCATCGTGGCAGAGTTGCTCCTCGCCTTGCCACCCGGCTTTGGCTCCAAAGTCGAGGATGTTGTATACTTTGTCGCGGAAGAAAGGAGTCTGAATGTTCTCCACTATCGCTTCACACTGTTTCCATACGTCGGCGGTGTTTTGTGCCGCGAGGGAGAGCATCGCGCAGAAAGCGCCAATGAGGCAGATTGTTTTTTTCATGATAACTATCGGTTTATCGTGTTTAAAAGTTGTGGCCACAAAGGTAATACAAAAAAGCATATCTCCCTAACCGGACAAGTTCCAATTGGGGAGATATGCTCTTTATTTTATATGTCGCAGAGACCTGACAGCTTAGAGGGAGACACCCACACTGAGCCACAGCTGACGGTTGTCCTCGTCCATGCCGTCGTAGAATCCTTGTTGCCAACCCAATTCGGCGGTTAAGCCCAAAGTAGGTTTCAGCGTATGCATCCAGCGTACGGAGACTCCGTAGAGGGAGCAGCCTGCGCTCTGCATATGGTAGTTCTGCAGCAGCATCTGGCGGGCGTAGTTGACGGCGACGGTTCCTGTCTGCAGGTCAGCGTCCAGTTTCATCTGACGGGCGCCCCACACGCGGCCTTCCACCACATCCTGCTTGATGCGGAGACCGGAATTCAATGTAAGGTTGACATCCACATGGCTGTACTCCATGAGTTTGTCCAGCGAGGTGTAGGTATCTTTCCGATGTCGGTAGTCCACAGCGGGCACCACACTCCAACGCCAACAGTCGGTCTGTTGCTGTTCGTAAAAGAAGGAGAGACTCGCTTGCTGACGGTTGCT
The DNA here is from genome assembly GCA_963643925.1 of Bacteroidaceae bacterium. Lineage (GTDB taxonomy): Bacteria > Bacteroidota > Bacteroidia > Bacteroidales > Bacteroidaceae > Phocaeicola_A. Next base: position 10,891 of record CAVINS010000035.1, on the reverse strand, counting down.
CTTGAAGGCATCCACCGAGGATATCAGCGGATAGAGGTTGCTGGCTGCGTCGCCGAAGAAGTTCTCCGTGCCGGTGCGGTCCTTGCAGGCAGCCTCCAGCTTGATGCCGTAAGCGTTGCGTGCACCGGTGTGTTTACAAGCCAGTTCGGCACCATACTCAGCGGTACTGCTCTCGTTGAGCTTGATGTTACCAGGGTCGGGCAGTTTCTTCGTCAACGAGGAGGAACGGAAGTATGCTGCGCCCGAAAGTCCGTTACCGTTCAGAGGCAACACCGAGAGGGTCGCTCCATAGGTCATTCCTTCGTAGCTGTAGCTGTTGCGCGCGCCGTCGAAACGGTTGTAGCTGGTACCCAAGCCTGTGAGTTGGAACGTCTTGCTCACTCCCAGCTCGTCATAATAAGTGATGTTACCGTTCTGTTTGTATCGGTGCACCTCACCGGAGAGGCCCAATGCATAATTGAGCAGTACATAGGTTCCTCCCACACGGAAGTCCAGGTCGGCAGTTATGTTGCGCGGACGAGGGTCGACATCACGATACTCCAGCAACGCCTTGTAGCCGAAACTCAAGCCATAGGTCCAGCGGCCCGTGTGCTGGGCGTAACCTCCGTGGAAGTAATAAGTCTCCGACTTCATGTCGCCACACAAGCTGTCGGCCACCACGTAAGGATAGACGTGCTCGTAGTCGGAGGTCTCGTTCCATTTCACGTGGGTGCGGGTGCCGTTAGCGTAGTAGGCTTCGCCCCATACCCGCGAGTTGTCCGTCAGCCGCACGTAAGAGTCTGCTGACACACGGAATCCTCGCCATCCGTCACCTTCCTCAGCTACTAACGGCGTACTCTCCTTCTGGTTGTCCAACGAGACAGAGAGGTTAGAAAGCGACACTCGGTGGCGGTAGAAGTTCATGGCGGGGTTCTCATAGGGAAGTGCCACGAAGGTCTCAGCCAACGAGGAGTGTACCAGCGTACGTGTGGACAGAGAGGTTGTGTCTGCCCTCTGAGCGAGGGAAGACACAACCATCAGTAGTAGTACTTGAATTGTTATCAGTCGTTGTTTCATGCGTTCGTGTCGCAAAGTCGACCTGTCGGTCTATTTATTCATGAAATTTGTAATACGGATCAGCTGTCACCACTTCGAAGTCAAGTGATGAGTCGTTGCTGTCCTGCAGTTTCTTGCCGGCTGCCATACGACGGCGAACAGCCTTACCATAGCGGCTCTTATCGCTAGATGTCTCCACAACGTGTGTATAGCCTTTGTCCAGCGAAGGATTGCAAACCAACCATTCATACTGAGAAAGCGGACTGCAGTTCACTGCATCGATAACCCAACTGTTGGGAACAGTCCAGCATTTGCCTTTCAGGTCATAAGTTTTACCATTGTAAGTGTTGGTATACTTATAGTCATAGTTGAAGTAGTTTGTAGAGTCGCTCATAAAGGCTTCTGCAGTGGCATACTTGGAGTCGTCGATGCGCAACAAGGCATAGGCGCAGTTTCCCTGCGTAGTCAATGCGGTTACAGTTGCTGAGTAAGAATAGACTTTCTCCATATTGGGCACATTCGGATTGTCCATATCAAGGAATCTCGGGTTGCTCGACTCATCAAACCACTCGAAGTCAGCCTTTGTCAAATCATATGAGTCCACATTGGTTTGTGTATGATCCACGGCACAGTCTGCCAAGAGGATTGACTCTCCCGGATTGACGTAGAGTTTTGATCCCATCGGAATACGGTACATAAAGCGGAAAGAGAAGCGCTCGTTGACAAAGTTGGGGTTCATCTCGTTGCGTTTGTTGTTCGTCATCAGATCCGATTCTGCAATAGCCAGTCCGTCGGCGAGCAAAGTGTCGTTGGAGTTGTTGTAGACCCGGATGTAGGTATCGTAGTGATATTGTTTGCCTTCAGGGGTCTCTGTTCCTGCGAAGAAGATTTCGGAAATCACGAAGTCGCCGCTGGCACCATCGCTCTCAGCCTCGGGAGAGTATACGAAAGAGTTCTCAGCCTTCACGGGAACGTTAGCGGTCTCCTCTGTCATGGTCACAGCCTCTTGGTAAGAGCGGAGTCCCGTGGTGGTACGCTCACCGTTGTTGTCCTCGTAAGAGATGGTACCGTTCATAGTAATGTTATAGAAACCCTCGGGAACAGTAATTTCTACGGTTACCTGGGTAGAGTCAGCCGGCATCACAACGGCCTTGGACTCTTTTGCTGAATAGGCCACGGACTCAACACCTGTATTCATATTCTTCACGATAACCTCGTTCATTTGTACAAGCGGGTGGTTGCTCATCAAATACTCCGGAGCCTGAAGTGTTACATGGGTGGTTACCTTCTTAACGTCGTTGTCTTCGCAAGCGACGAAACTAATACCTGCCATCAAAAAGCAGCATGCAGAAAATAATGTTCTTAATTTCATACGATGTTATTGTTATATATTAAAGTTTTATATTCATCTCCATTCCGAAATAGGGGCTTGCCGCCGTACGGCGCACCTCTACCCCATTGCGTGTGTAGTCGGGCACATAGTCGACCAACCGGTCGATGAAGAGCGACATACCGATGTTCTTGGTAAACTCCTTCGTCACCTTGAAGTTAAGGTACGCATAGAAGGGGGTGCGCAGTTTGTCGTCACTGTTCACGCGCGACTCCCTTACCAAATAGCGTTTGTAGAGGTCGTTTTTATCCGCATCAGTAAACGCATGGCGTTCACCGGTGGTGTCGATATAGGCGATAGGCGTACCGTCGGTATCCTTGTTTTGCGACATGGAGTACCACTGGCATTCAGCCGTGACGCTGAACTTCAGTCCCAGCTTGGGCAGACTGGTATCCACGATGAAGTTGGTATTGAAATATTCGCGCAAGTAGTCGTCCACCTGGTTGTAGATGCCGACGTACAGGTCGCTCACATAGACGTTGCCAATGACATTGGATACGCTGTAGTACTGCGGCACGCTGTTCTGGTAGATGGTGCGGAACCAAGCTCCGTTCACCGTGAAGCGAGTGTTGATTCCCTTGAAACGCTCCGTGGCCAACTGAAACTCGATGCCTTGTTTCAGTGTCCGGCTACCGTTGCAAGTCCGACTGTATCCGTCCAAGCGGGTCTTCACCTCATAAGGAGTGGTCTCCAGCGAAGGAGGGCCAGTGAGTGTAGTGGCATCGATAGTGCTCTCGTCATAATCCTTGTAAGTGTAGGGCACATATTCGCTCATTGAGCGGAATCCGTTCTTCATGTCTTCACGGAAGTAAGTGATGGAGAACGTATTGTGATGGTAGTCGAGTCCCAGTCGGACCTCCCATTTCAAATTCTTCGCAGGCTTGAGGTCAAAGTTCGTCGGGTCGACGACGTACGACACGAGGTTCACACGCCGGTAGTCCCTGTTGGTATGGTAATAACTCATCTGCGCAATGTCATGATAGAGTTTCTCAGGATAGAGCATATCCAGTGTAGGCATTTTGGTGAGATAACCCATGCCGGCAGTCAGATCGATGTTCAGCTTGTCGTTGCCCAAAGCGATGGCGGGCAGTTTCCACTGTGCGTTGACACGCGGGTCGAAATAGTATTTCCCGTCCATGGCATAACGGCTGTCGAGGTTGAGCAACGAGTTGGCACTCACGCCCAACTGCAGTTCAAACTGATGTTTACCCCACGAGGCTTGCACACGGTCTTCCACAAAGAGCGAAATCTTCTCTGAAGCCGGAATGTCGCAGTAGCGACGGGGACGGGTGGAGTGATAGGTCGGGTCGAGCGGACGTGTCACATCGTACACTTGGCCTTCGCCATAGTTTTTGGCGTAGTTCCACTTACCTCCCACCAACAGTTTGTGATGTAGGAAACCCGTCTGTTGCTCGAAGTGAGCGTTCAGCGACGCATACAGGTTGAGAGGTTTGCCGTCCACCGTCAAGTGGGCCGTATATTTATATGGCAATATCTCCGCATCATACTCCTCACCATTGTACTGTGTGATGTGGGTAGGAGCCACGCGGTCGCGGTCGAGCACCGTCAAGCGCGAACGTTTAATTTTGTCCCACGACATGTTGGCGGACAAGTTCAACTCGATACCCCGGAAGAATTCCTCTTTCACCGGGCTCACCGTAAAGATATGCGACATCGCCAATGAGTTGTAACTCGACTTGTAGTCATCCTCCATGTTCTTCTCTATGTCAGGGTCGGTCTTTGCACCGTCGATGTTGGCATTGTAGGAAGTCGTAGCGTTCCAACGGATGAGGTAATTGGAGGGATACCACCGTTTGGATGTTCGTACGGAGGCATTGATGCGTTTGTAGTTTTCATGCCGGTCGCGAGGGTCTGCCTTCGAGTCCATATAGCTGAAGTCGGCATTGAGTACAAAGTTCTGCTTCTCCCACTCCACACCTTTTCCGGCAGAGAAGAGCTTGCCATATTGGTCTGCCTTGAAGCGTGCCTCCAAGGGGGAGGCAGAAAGTTTACGCTTAATCAGCACCAAGCCGCTGGTCAGGTCACTATATTGTACCGAAGGGATGCCACGGATAATCTCCACAGTCTCGATGTTGTCGGTGGAAATCTGTCGCATGTCCACACCGGCATTTACGGAGCTGCGGTCACTGAAGTCGGTGATGTCCGCCGAGACAGACTGCAGGTTTGCGTCCACATTGATGGGCGTTCCGTCGATGACAAACTGTGTTCCCAATGAACCTGTATCATAGTTTGAACTGGAAATGCCAGCTTCGCGCAATGTAATGATGTTCGCCCTGTTCATCACCGGATTGCTGGTGGAACCACCGGGGAGCAACGCCAACAGGTCGGTGAAGCTAGTGGGTTGCAGGTGTTCCATCGCCGTGCGGTCGATACGCGAAGCACTGGTGACGTCTCTCGACTCGGAAGCGGTCACCACCACCTCGTGCAGATTCTCTTCCAACGGTTTCAAATAGAGCGTGAGGAAGAGGTTTTTCTTGAGTGATATCGCGCGGGTAAGCGGTTGGTAGCCCACGTAGCTGACAGTGAGCGTAGCCTCATCCTTACCAAGAGAGACATTCAGCAAGTTGAATTTACCCTTCTCGTCAGAAGCCGTTCCTACAACTTTGCCTTCGGCCGTCTTCACCTGTATGGTAGCGAAAGGCAACGGCTGGCGGGTCTGTTCGTCACTTATTATACCAGAGACGCTGACTGGAAGAGTTTGGGCTGTAGCGTATGTCGCGAACATCAGCAGCCCAGTAAAATAATTCAATATTCTTCGTATCATATACTGACTGTTCAGTTTTCCGGGTACAAAAGTATTTTGTCCCGGAAAAACCTACAATCATTATATGTTGGTATTTCGGCAGGCACACTTACCTACCAATATGTATTCTACAACATAAAAATGGCTCTAAAGAGCCCCCTGTCAGAAGCCCGTGCTAGGTACAACGATGCCTATGCCATCGTCTTCTGCCCACAGCCAAGCGTACTGACTATCCTTCTTGAGCAGATAAATATTTGTGACAGTATTTAGGCCTTTCACCAGATTGCCGCTGATGCGTCCGTTGACCTTTTCCTCCTCGGTAGGCCAACCGTCCATCTGTAGAATAAAGAACTTGCCAGTCTCCATGTCCATCACGCGAAGCAAGGCATCGTCGGGACAAGAGTTGAATTGGCACGTCAGCTTATCGAACGCCACTAGCGTATCGCCCAACTGGTAAATGCCCAATTGAGAATTGTCAGCCAGGGCAGTCCGTTCCTTTTCGTACTTGTATCCGCGGTCGTTGGAGCACGAAGCCAACAAGACCACCAAACTTATACCTATTATAATATAAAGGGAATGTATTCTGTTCATGAGCAAAGCATTTATTTAGTAATGAAATAGCCTGTATAATATTCCTTGCTGCCACGGATAGGCTCCACAGCGGCACGCACCTCATGTTGCCCGGGTTTCAGCTCGACGAAATTGGAGCATTCTTCACCGTCAACGGTCCAAGTAATGTTTTTCACTGTACCGACATCCGAAAGAAAGAACAAACAATGTTCAGGCTTCTCATCCAAGGGAACAGTGAACATCATCACCGGGAACTCGGTGAATTGAGCCATCTCAGTGGTAAACCTAAAGCTGTGTTCCACATCGGCTGACCCTGTAATCGTTATCTCATAGTTGGTATTAGGTACCAGATTACTGATATGGAACATCGGTTCTGTCACCTCTTTCGTTTGCGTATAATCCTTTTCTTTTAGCAACTTCCATGCAACGGTCCATTTGTCCGACTGGTCATCGTTCCAAGAGAAGACAGCATCATTTTGGGAGACACATAACCCGTCTATTCTGATACCACCGACCGAAAAGGTCACCGCCCCATCGGTCAAAGCGATGTCATGCAGTTCGTAATTGGGAGAGTCTCCTTTCCACGAAGCATAGTACCGGTTGGAAGAATTCTCGAGCTTGGTTACATTGAAGTAACCGGGAAAGAATGTATATTCAGGGTAACGGACAGAGACATCATCTTTCGGATTGGAACATACCACTTTCAGACACTGCATTCCAGCTATGGCATTGAGGCAATTATAATTCCAAAAAGTAGGGTTTGAATAGTCAATATGGTAAACCAACAATCCTTGGTAAGGCTCATCACTGTAGCGTGCCAGGTATTCAGCTTTGTCCCACACCAGATCTCCTTTAGCCCTATACTCCAACAGGAAGTAATCATTGTCGTAGGGGGTGCCTATCAAGTAACCTTTGTCCTGTGTCACAGGAGGCAGTGTGTAAGAGCCCGAGGCGGTTATCTCTTCGGGCTCGGCCCAACCCATCATCCAACGTTCCAGGATACTCAATGCAGGAGGGGTTTTCATATCGTTGTTGTATGAGCCTGTATCCATCAATGAATAGAACTCTGGTCCATAGTTCAATCCGTTCTTCTCGTAATCGGTATCGTATAAGTCGGGCCAGCCCAATACGTGTCCGAACTCATGACAGAATGAGCCTATACCGGTGAGGCAAATCTCCCCATCGGAGGGCTTCCTGATTTCGTTGGAACAAGCATAGCCACTCAAACTCACCCCATCGAGTGTGAGGCCTTCCGAGATGGTGCCACGATGAGGCCATATACCATCAGGGTCTGATCCGTCTGCCTCTCCACCGCCTGAATAGAAAACATATACATCTTTCGCTTTTCCGTCTACGGCAAATTGGCTGAAGTCCACATCTCCAGCATTGTGAGCCTGAATGCAGACTTCGGCTGCCATCTCCCTTGCCCTGCTGTCGCCGTCCTCGGTATAGTAACTGCGCTCATGAGCCAGTGTATAAGGACCTGCTACCACGAACTCCGGGTCGAACTTTCCGTTGGAGTTATCGTAATAATATTGCCAAACGCTTCCCGTTGCTCCATTGTAGGAGTAGTTGTCTCCGTTGAGCAGCTCGTTGAAGCGCTGTTTGTCACCTAGTGTGAAGGGGATGTCAGGGAATTCAGCCAGCAGCACTACGTATTTCTGTTTTCCTGTAGTAGGGAAATTCTGGTTGCGCATTCGGCTCGGCACTTGATACTTGGTGGAGACTACCGCCTTGGTCGACTTGACATCAGCAGTTGTCGGAATTGGGGTAGCCCACGACTCCATCATCTCTTTGGCCCGTTGGCTCAGAGCCTGTGGACGTACACCTTTTTCAATGGTCGTGGTAGAACCGCTGCGGGTGCTCAGTGTGGCATTGCCGGGGAACTTGTTTTGGGCCTTCACCTCGGTAGCAGCCAACAGTCCGGCCGGGTCGAGCGTGGCGTAGTAGTAATAGCCGTCGTTGCCCCGCACCAGTGTGTAGCCGTCCTCCGAAAGGGCGTAATGGCTGAACTCATCGCCACAAAGCGTGATGCGCAGTACGGTGCCATCCTTCTGCTTCACGCTGACGACGCCGCCCTTGGCAGGTATTGCCAAAGCTTGTGGCATACAAAAAGCGTATGTGGCCAACCCAATGAGCCAGCCACATACATTACCAACATATTTATTCATCAAATAAAACATTCGAGTTAGAAGAAACGGGGTTTTACGAACTTGTCCTTGTACGAGGTGAAGGAGAGGATGGAGAACGAGGAATCGTCGTCCTCAATCACCTTCTTGCGTATCAACGAAAAGTCGTCGGCAGAGAGGGCATAGTAGCACACCTCAGTGTCGGTGGTCACGCGCACCGTCCAGTCGAACATGTTGCCGAATATGAGCAGTCCGTCCTTCTCGGGGTCGTACGACTCCACACCGGTCTTTATCACCTCATAGCTCTTGTTGAGCAACACATAGAAGTGGTTGTCCACGTCGGTGAGATAACCCAGTGTCTCGCGATTGGTGAACTCTGTGACGAACAAGTGTTTCAGTTTCAGTCCCTCGGGCAGGTCTATAGCACGCACATAAGGGCGATCTTTCGTCATCTTCACATGGAAGAGCTTGCCCTCGTTGTCCAGCATCAAGTAGCCCTCATCGTATTCCTTGCGGGCATTAGGGTTGCCGGCTATCTCGGTAGCGGGGAATACGAAGCCTTTCTTCTTCAGCATCGAGGTGAAGAGCTCACTCTTTTGCTCATCAATGGAGTTGGTCTCCATCTTCACAAACTCCATACCCTTGGAGTTGATGCGGAACACATCGTCGGGCATGGACAGCTCCACACGCTTGGACATGCTCTCCAGCAAGGGGTAGAGGCCCACCTTGGGAGCGTTGAACTCCTGGGCGGAGGCCCGGAAGTTGAAGTTGTTCACCTGCACTTCGCGCGGGGTGATACCTACGCCATTGACGGTGTCGGGGAAACGCTCGTCGGCCATCAGCTGACGGACGTAGAAGAAGGGCAACAGACTGTCGGTCTGTTCCTGGGTATATTCGTTGCCGGACTCGTCCACACGAATCAGCTTACCTTTCTCGTCATCGAAGCCCATCGTGACGAACTCGCCCCGCAGCGTACTGTAGATGCAGAAGGTCGACTTCGAGGGAGAGGCGGTGAAGAAGGAGTAGCACCAAGGCAGCTGCCACATCAGTATCAAGGCGACTGTGATGCCTAAAAATATCTTGCTAAAGCGTATCATTGTTCTGTGTTTAATAGTTTGTTTATCCGTTTAATCCTGTTTGCCCATCTTGAAGCGGTTGATGGAAAGCCACGAGAAGCTGATGCTCAGCAGAGTGAAGAGCACCATCCAAGGCAAGAACCCGGTGTAGGCCTCGGGCAGGGTGGAGAGGAAGAACACCCGCAGGACGAGCAGCGTCACCACGAAGTTGAGCACGCGACGCTTCCAAGTCGGCTCCAGACAAATCCAGGCCACCAACAGGTAAGCCTCCACGCCGGCCAAATACCATGGAACAGCGGTGAGCAGCACCCGGTTGTAGAGTTCCGGCGCAAGGATACCCTGCAAATAGGCGAACATCAGGATGAAGTTGGTGGCGAAGCAGACACAAAGGGCCACGATGCCATAGAGCAACATGAAGTTGACCATCTTCAGCTGCGGGTAAGGCAAATGGAGCGTCAGCTTCAGACACTTACGGTACATCTCGGGTACGAACTGCACCACGGCGAAGAGGATACCCACCAACAGGGGCACATACTGAATCAACTCGATGAAAGTGGTCTCCTTCATCAACATAATCTCCCACACGTGGTCCACACCCTTCAGGTTGACCACCTTATTGATGCGCAACATGGCATATCCGGCAAAGCCCAGGGTCACTACCAAGGCCAAAAGCGAATACCAGCGCGTCTTGATCCATTCCTTATAAAATATAGCGTTCATCTTTCTTTCGTATTTACCAATCAATATTTTCCGGTCAAGCCGATGAAGGCATCTTCCAAATTCACACTCTCACACTTCAAGTCCTCATAGGGAACGTTGAGCGAGCGGAGACTGCTCTCCACTTCATCCTTTGTCAAAAACGAGAAAGTCTCCAGTTCGGTGCGGATAACCGAAGGGTGATAGAAGCGTTTGTCATCGGGCATCACGTAACCTTCGGGCACCTTACAGGTGAAGCGGTGCAAGGTGGAGAGCAACTCGCCGACAGGCTGTTGCACTAGGATGCTACCATAGTCCATGATAATGCAGTCGTCGATCAGGCGTTCCATGTCCTGGATGATGTGTGAGGTAAGGAAGACGGTCTTGTTCTCGGAGCGGGCATAGTCGCGCAGGTAGTCGACGAAGAGTCGGCGGTAGCCGGGGTCGAGTCCCAAGGAGAAGTCGTCGAGGATGAGCAGTTCGGGGTTCTGTGCCAGGATGATGCCCAAAGCCACTTGCGAGCGCTGACCGCATGACATGCGTGAGATGAGCTGTCCGGGAGCCACCTTGAGTTTCTCCATCAAGCCATAGTAGGCATCCTTGCGCCACTGGCCGGGGTAGAAGGCTGAGTAGAATTTCTCTATCTCGCGGATGGTCATGAACTGATACTGCACATGACCTTCGATGAGCAGACCGATGTTCTTACGTAGGGAAGGTTGCATGTGGCTGATCTCTTCGCCAAAGATGCGGCACTCGCCGGAACGCGGCTGCAGATATCCGCTCAAGATGTTGATAGTGGTTGTTTTTCCCGTTCCGTTCTTTCCCAAGAGGCCCAGTATGCGTCCTTTGGGAACATTGAAACTCAGATTCTCGTAAATCATCCGCTTACCGTAGTAGTGCGTCAGATTCTTGCATTCAATGATATTCTCCATATCCGTTATATGTCTATTTACCAAATTCTTGTGTGTGTAAGTCTTTGTACCAGAATGTTTCGGCGGGCAAAGTTAGGACTTAAAGAGTTTCGTGCAAATACCCATAAGTAGGTATTTATGTTATTTAATATAGTATCACAGCTACCTTGTGAGAATCGGACTGCGGTCTATATGGACACAAAAAAGAGAGCTACATCGCTGCAACTCTCTCTATGCTGGTGGTGCCAACGGGAATCGAACCAGTGACACAAGGATTTTCAGTCCTTTGCTCTACCAACTGAGCTATGGCACCATCGTTT
>CAVINS010000034.1:0-37663 GCA_963643925.1 Bacteroidaceae bacterium | reverse complement strand
CGATAGGGTATTTCATACGCTGCCGTGTTTGTTTCTTGTTTCCGTTGCGAAGTTACGCATTTACTTTTATAATTTCAAAGAAAAAAACGCACTCTCGTTGCGCAAAGGTTATAAAGTCGGGCAATCGGGTACATGTCCCTGGAGGGTCATGCTGCCATTCTTCTGAACCGGCGATGATGATGCTGAATACGATGCTTCGCGCGGTTCGAAACAATCGATTGTTTTGGCTTATACAATCGATTGTCCGGGCTTATACAATCGATTGTATAGACGCTTGCGAACGATAGTTGTGCTGTGCAGAGTCTGAGCCGAAAATTTGAGGTTTGTTGCCCTTGGGTTTGAGGTAATCTTTTTGTTCCCTCGTATTACTTCTCCCGCTTTAGGTAAGCTTTGGCCTTGCCTGACTCGGGGATGCTGTCGGTGCGCTCTACGGATGGTGTGGTGCTGGCGGAGGTCTTGCGCTTGCGCCGGATGAGGTCCATCCATCTGTCGAAGTCTTTCTTGAAGATGATGCCGAAGCCTTGGGTGGTGAGGGTCGTCTTGGTGAAGTAGCGGTCGTTGGTTTGGTTGTATCCTTTCAAGCTGATTTCACCCGAAGGGGTAAGCAGCCACTGGATGTCGAAGTCGCCGATGAAGTTACTGTTGGCCAATGGGTTGTCGCGGTAGCCGAAGTTGCCGTTTATCAGCAGGCGGTTGTTGAGCAGGCGACCGGAGAGCATACCTTCCACCTCCATGTCCGTCCATCCTTTGGTGCCCGTGCTGAAGTTGGTGCCGAAGTTCCAGTTGTTGCTGTTGATGACGTGTGAAAGCATGTTGTTGAGCTGTCCCGATAGGGTGGTGGAGAGCAGCGAGCTCATGGCGGACGACTGTCCCGAGTTGTCGTCCGTGGCATTGGTGGCGTAGTCGTAGGTGTAGAACCGGCCGATGCCGAGCAGGTAGATGATTTGCATCTCCATCTGTTCGTCCGTGCTGATGTAGCTGCGCACCATCTCGCGCTCTTCCTCGTTGACGGTGGGCAGCTCCAGGTCGAAGGTAATGTCGGGGTTGAAGATGTGGCCGTTCAGGTTCATCAGACAGCTCACGCGGACGGAGTTTTGTGTGAAGTTCGCTCCGGGAATCAGGTCTGTGAGCGATGCGGAGTTGACGGTGTAGACGGCCTGTATGTTCATGTTGCCTTCGTAAGGGTCGCCGCTGAAGGTGACGGTGCCTCCCGGCTTCAGCTGGAACTCCTTGCGGATGACCTCCTGCAGGCTCAGTTTGTAGCTGCCGTACTCCAGCGTGTAGGTGCCGTACATCTTGAAGTCTCCTTTATTATAATAGTTGGCGCGCAGGGCTCCGTTGCCTCGGGTGGAGACGATGTCGCCCGAGAGGGGGTCCATCATCACGCGGATGTTGGCTTTCGGGGTGACGTCTACCTGCAGGTTGAAGCGGATGTCCATGGGGATGTCGTCCTCTTCCTCCTTCTCCGTGGTGGATGGGCGGTAGCTGTACTTCAGCGTGTTCGCCTCGCGCTTGGGGGTGCGGTCCACAAAGGTGATGAACTCGTTGCCCGTCACCTCCTCGGGCGAGGCGGCGTTGTAGGTGAAGACGGTGTGGTCGTCGGTCCGCAGGTTCATGTCGATGTCCAGTTGGTTGCCGTTGCCGCTCAGCGTGGTCAGCCCCGTGCCGTACACCGTGCCGTAGAAGGTGGCGTCGTTGCTCTTCTTCTCGTTGTAGATGCGCATCTGGTCCGTCTCTATCCGGAACTCGTAGGACATCTCCCCGCCCAGGTGGTCGTGGTTGAGGTGGCCGTTGAGCAATCCGCTGTGGTTGTCGCTGTCGTAGAAGCGGATGTTGTCGAACTGCATGCGGTTGTAGCGCAGCTTGATGCTGTCGTCGCGCAGGTAATAGGTGTTGCCCAGGATGCCCACCTTCACCGAGGCCGTTGCCTCAGCGTCGCCTATGAGGTTGAGGTCGCTGAAGGGTCCGTAGAGGTGCACCGATCCGGTGGTGCGTCCCTCCAGATGGTCGAAGATGTTGTCCACGTAACGGTTCAGGAAGTGGAGGTTGGTTCTGTCTGCATCGATGTGGAGGTCGAGCGAGTCGTTCAGTGGGGTGACAAAACCTTTGACCGTCGTGTGCGAGAGGTCTCCCTCGCGGATGTCGGCGTCCAGCAGGATGCCTTTCTCTTTGTCCCATCGACCGGAGATCAGCATGTCACCCATCAGCCCGTTGTTGAACTTGAACTGCTCCACCTGCAGGTGTGCCCGCAGGTCGGGCTCGTCGAACACGTTGCTGACGTAGGCCTTGCCGCTTGCCAATCCCTTGAAGTCCACGGGGTGGAACTGCAGGATGTCGAACACATACTCCAGTTTGATTTTGTTCAGGTCCACCGTCAGCGTGTCTTCCTTGTTGTCTGTGAGGCATCCGTTCACCTTCAGGTGTTGGTCGTTGTGCTCGAAGAGGAAGTTGTTCACCGCCACCTTGCCCTTCTCCGCCTGTATGGACGAGGCGTGGAGGTGCCAGATGGTGTCGTTCAGAATCACCGTGCCGGCGTCTATCTGTATGTCGGCTGCGAGTTCGTGGCTCTTCTCGTCCTTCTGTGTGAAGCGGGTGATGGTGGAGACTTCGCCGCTGTAGGTCACGTCCGTGTTGTTGCCCCACAGGAGGGAGGTCTTCAGCCGGTCGTCCTTCGCCTGTGCGTCGACGGAGAGGTTGACGATGGACTCCTTCTTCATGTGCTTGGAGGCACGGAGCTGGCAGATTGCCTCTTCGCCCGGGTTCTCGCAAAGCAGCATGCCCGATTCGTAGTGGGCTCCGCCGTAGCTGAAGTCGGGAAAATAGCCTTCCACACGGAACTTCCCGGCCGGTTCGTCGATGTATCCGTCGAGGGTGGAGGCGGTGTAGAGCTCCACCGGTATGAGGAACAGTTTGGAGAGTGGGTCGCTGCTTGTGAGCTCGAAGTTGAACTGGAAGCGGTTGCCCGGCTTTTGCTGTTTCTTCTCCTTATTATTATAGGTAGTGAGTGAAGGCAGGTAGGTGTGCAGTATGTGGTTCACACTGGCGGGCAGCGTGGCGAAGTTGATGTCTCCCTGGATGTCTCCTGTCAGGAAGTCGGAGTCGATGCGTATGTGCTTCATCTCCTCGGTTTGTGTGGCGCTGATGTGCAGACTGTCCATGTAGTAATAGTCCGTGGGGGCAATCATCAGCAGCTTGCTCAGGTCGATGCTGCCTTCGAGGTTGTCCAGTGTGTTGCCAGTGAAGTTGGCGGTGAGGTTCATCGAGAGGCTGGTGTCCTCGTGTTTGTCCGTCAGATGCAGCTCGTTGGGGCGGAACTCCTCCAGTTTGGCCGTGAGGTTGAACGACGGCACCTTCTGTGCGGCGTTGAAGCTGCCGTTGACGGTGAGTTTCCCGTTGGGGTCGTCGAGGGTGAAGAGTCCGTCGTATCCGCCCTTCTGCGTCACGCCGTCCAGGTGGATGTCGTGGTAGGTGTAGTCTTTGTAGGTGAAGGAGGAGACGATGCCCTTGACGAAGCAGTCGGGGTAGGTGTTGTCGGTCACTTTGCCGCGCACGTCCACGTCGAGCGAGATGTTCCCGAGGTCCTCGTCGCCCAGCAGCGTGCCCATCTGGAAGTCGGTGGTGTTCAGCGTGCCTGCGTAGGCGGTCTGTTCCTCCTTGCCGTTGATGAGCAGGTCGCTCTCCAGGTTGCCTGCCGCCGTGTGTATGAAGGCGTGGGTCGTGAGGCTGTTCAGCGGTCCGGTGGTGTGGAGGTTGATGGAGGTGTTGCCCAGACGGGAGACCACGGAGGGCACATCCTCGGAGTCGCCGGTGAGGTTGCGGTAGAGGAACAATGCTCCGGTGGAGGTGACGCGGATGTCGGTCTGCAAGTTTTCCACCGTCAGCAGCGAGTCGGCATAGAGATTGTCCACCTCGCCGTTGGCTGTGAGCAGGAGGTCGCGGTTTGTCGAGTGTATCTCCAACTCCTCCAGTTTCAGATGGTTGAGCGAGCCTGCCACGCGGCCATGCAACATCAGTTGGTCGTCGAAGGCCGATAGGGCGGGGACGAACATCGCCACGTCGCTCAGGGTGACGTACGAAGGCGAGATGCCGCCCTGGAACAGGATGGTCCGCTTCGGGTCCGCAGCGTCCCACTGATAGGTGGCCGAGAGTGTGTCCAGCTGTACGAAGGTCTGCGGCAACCGCAGCTCGAAGCGCGACAGGGTGGCTCTGCACTTGTTGGCGACGGCCTTCAGCGACAGGTCGGTCAGCTGGAATCCGCTCTGCTCGGTGAAGCTCAGCTGGCGCACCGTGGCATTGATGGAGTCTGTCGTCAGCGCCTTCAGCGAGACGTTGGCTCGCAGGTCGTTGAGGTTGATGTGCGAGGGGTTGAACTCGTTGGGTGTCTCTGGCTCAGAGAGTATGTGGTAACCGACCTCTCCCTGGCGAATGAGCACGGAGTTGATGCGCAGATGGAGCGGGGCCTGCGAGGTGGTGTCGTCGGATGCAAAGGCGTCCGCCAGGAACTGGTAGTTGGGTGCACTGTCGGGAGTCGCCTTCACGAGCTGTGCCCTCAGTCCGAAGAGCTGCACGCTGTGGATGGTTATCTTTCCCTGGAACAGCGGGAAGATGGCGAAGCGGGCGGACAGCTTGTCCACCTTCAGCAACTGCCGTCCCTCCTGGTCGTTCAACCACACGTCGTCCAGGATGACGCGGTTCATCAGTCCGAGGTCCACGTTGCCTACCGACAAGTCGGTGTGCAGCAGTTCTTTCAGCTCCTGGCTCACGAGCATAGATATCCGCTGCTGAATAGCGGGGATATTCAACAGGGCGACCGTCAGGAAATACAGTCCGAAGACCGCAATCACGGCGAATTGTAGGAGTCTGCGAAAGAACTTGATAGCTATGCGTACTTGATTTGTGGCACAAAGGTAATGCAAAACGGGGAGGTGGACAACATCTCTCCACCCTTTTGAGAATAATTATACGATGTTCGGTCCAAGAATGGACAAAATAAACTTGCCGGTCAAAGAAATCAATTTCCTTGACCGGCAAAATATATTTTCCTGGTAGGGCATTTATCTTTACAAAGAGAGCCTACCCAGTTTCGCAGGCATAAAACCTGCAACTATGGTAAAGCATAGGCTTGGCCCCGCTTTTCGGAAGGCTTGGGCTCGCATTTCAGAGACCCTAGGCTCAACGGCCCGAGACCCTAGGCTCTCGGGGTCGAGACCCTAGGGCCATTTTTTCATAGCCCCTCCGAGGTGGCTTGCATTATTCCTCCTCGGCGAACATCGGGTCCCATGCCGGCAGCAGGATAGGCTTCTCCTTCTTCAGCAGGGTGAGCACCTTCTCCGACACATATTTCTTGTGGACCGCCAGGCGGAACATGAACTCGTTGAACCACTCGTCCGTCATGATGAGGTGACCGTGGTGACCATACTGTGCGCCCCAGCTGTTCTCCACCATCCACTTCTTGGGCTTGCCGGCAGCGTCCAGGTCCACGGCCATCAGCGTCATGGCGTGTGTGGAGCCGCTGGCGAAGGTCTCTATGCGTGCCTTCTTGTCCATGCGGAAGGTGGTGCCGAAGAGCGACTCGTAGTCGAAGTTGTTCACGTCGAGCAGGCCTCGCTCCTTGTCGAGGAACTTGTTCACGTCGCACGAAAAGTACATCATCGTGCTGTCCTTGATGGACTCTATGGCCATTTGCTTGATGTCGTCGATGGGGAGGTTCACGTAGAGCCAGTTGTGTCCGTCGTAGGTGTGGCGGTCGTAGTCAATCTCGTACACCTTCCAGAATGGGCGGCTCGGGTCGTTCATCAGCATCACGTAGTTGTTCTCCAGGTCGTCGCCGATGAACTCCCGGTAGAACGACTGCGGGGTGTAGGTCTTCGGCTCGCTCACATACTTGCCGTCAGCGTCCCTCGGGGCCCACTCGAAGGTGGTCGTCGGCTCGCCGAAGGCATAGACCAGCATGCGGTAGACGGTGGTGAGCATCTCCGTCTTCCGTGTGTTCAGGTCGGCGGCTTTGCTCTTCTGCTGCACCATCTGGCGCAGTTCCATACCATATTCTCTCAGTTTTAGCTTCACAAAGGATGAGATGCGGGCGGTGTTGTCGCTATTGTAGGTTTCGGGCATCACTTCCTTGGGCACCAGGCCGTACTTGCTCACCAGGTCCATCACGCCGGTGAACTGTCCGCCGTCGCTCACGGGACTCTTGAAGAGGAACTGCACCATCTTGTCGTCCATGGGCTTGTCCGCCGTGTCGATGATGCCTTGCAGGAAGAGGTTCGCCTTCTCCAGCTGGTCCCAGAAAAAGTTGTAGTTTTGCGAGAACTCCAGCGAGGGCAAGTTGTAGCGGGCAATCATCTTCGAGCGCATCACGTTCAGTCCCGTGAAGAGCCAGCATCGGCCCGACGACTGTTGGTCGGTGATTCCCTTCGATAGCACGCGGTTGCTGAAGTAAGAGTCGAAGTTGGCCTTGTTCCCGCGGTTTACCGCCAGCGTGCGGATGTCGTTGCTCGAGATGGCGTTGCGCAGGGCCTTCTCGGCCGGTGTGCCTTGGTATCCTTTGCGGATGTCGCTGAGCATCGTTTCGGAGATGCCTCCGTTTTGTGCCATCGCTCCCACGGCGAAGGTGGCAGCTATCAGCACGGCAATAGATTTGTTCATAGTTCTGTACGTTTTTTTTGTTTAGTTGGAGCTGTCGGCGCCCGCATCGGGAGCTCCCCCTGACGGCAGGCGTAGCGTAACAACTCTGCAATATTCGGCAAAATATTTGAGATGTGCAAACTTCGCTCCACCTTCGTGCAAATATTGTCGTCGAGGCTCATTTGGAGGTCTGTTTGCACAATTATGGAATTTTTTCTCTAATAACTTTGGACAAGTTGCTCTCATACCATTCTTTTTATATACTTTTGCAGACAGAACAATTAAACTATTATTTTTACTTAGGTATATGGCAAATGTGATTAAGTTACGTAAAGGCTTGGACATTAACCTGAAGGGTAAGCCCATGTCGGACATCTCCGATGTGAAGCAGGCCGAGACCTATGCTTTGGTTCCCGATGATTTCACCGGAGTCACACCAAAGGTGGTTGTCAAGGAGAATGACGTAGTCAAGGCCGGCGATGCTCTGTTTGTGGACAAGAAGCATCCGGAAGTGAAGTTTGTCTCTCCTGTCAGCGGAACGGTGCTGGGCGTCGACAGAGGCGAGCGCCGCAAGGTGCTCTCCATCCGCGTGAAGGCTGATGCAACGCCGAGTTACGTAGATTTCGGAAAGAAAGAGGTAGGTAAAATGTCTGCCGAAGAGGTAAAGTCAGCTTTGTTGGAAGCTGGATTGTTTGCATTTATCAACCAACGCCCCTATGACATCGTGGCCGACCCGACTGTGGCACCGAAGGCTGTCTTCGTTTCAGCGTTCGACTCCAAACCGTTGGCTCCCGACTTCGAGTTGGTTCTTAAAGGTCAAGAAGAGGATTTTCAAATCGGTCTGGACGCTTTGGCCAAGCTGGCGCCCGCTTATTTGGGCATCAGTGTGAAGCAGAAGAGCACCGCTCTGACGCAGGCGAAGAACGTCACCCTGACGGTGTTCGACGGTCCGCACCCCGCAGGCAACGTGGGCGTGCAGATTCACCACGTCAACCCCATCAACAAGGGCGAGGTGGTATGGACCATCAACCCCGAGGACGTGTTGGCTATCGGCCGCCTGTTCCGCACCGGACATGTGGACTTCACACGCACCATCGCCTTGGCGGGCTCTGAGGTGAAGGCTCCGGCTTACTATCGTATGGTGGCAGGCGCACAGCTCACGTCGCTGCTCAGCGGCCGCTTGGCAGAGGGCAAGACACTGCGCATCATCAACGGCAACGTGCTCACCGGCAAGGTGGTGGCAGCCGACGGATTCCTGTCGGCCAAAGCCAACGAGGTGACCGTCATCCCCGAGGGCTCCGACGTGCACGAGATGCTCGGCTGGATAATGCCCCGTGTGGACCAGTTCAGCACAAGCCGCTCATACTGCAGCTGGCTGTTTGGCAAGAAGAAGGAATACTCGCTCGACGCGCGCGTCAAGGGTGGTGAGCGTCACATGATCATGTCCAACGAGTACGACAAGGTGCTCCCCATGGACATCCTGCCCGAGTATCTCGTGAAGGCCATCATCGCTGGCGACATCGACCGCATGGAGGCTCTCGGCATCTACGAGATAGCTCCCGAGGACTTCGCACTCTGCGAGTTTGTCGACTCTTCGAAGTTGGAGCTTCAGCGCATCGTCCGTCAGGGACTGGATGCTTTGCATGCCGAAATGTGCTAGCGTAGTTATATACATTATTATATATAAAGAATTAGTTAATGAAAGCGTTAAGAAATTATCTCGACAAGATAAAGCCCAACTTCGAAGAAGGTGGTAAGCTGCATGCTTTTCGTTCGGTGTTCGACGGATTTGAGACATTCCTCTTCGTGCCGAACGCTACCTCGAAGACGGGAACCAATATACATGATGCCATCGACAGCAAGCGCATCATGTCCATTGTTGTGATTGCGTTGATGCCGGCCCTGTTGTTCGGCATGTACAATGTCGGTTATCAACATTTCATACATACTACCGGTGTAGGTGGCTTCTGGGAAATGTTCATCTATGGCTTCTTGGCTGTGTTGCCCAAGATCATCGTTTCGTACGTGGTCGGTCTGGGCATCGAGTTCGTGGTGGCCCAGTGGAAGGGCGAGGAGATTCAGGAGGGATTCCTCGTATCCGGTATGCTCATCCCGCTGATTGTGCCCGTGGACTGCCCGTTGTGGATTCTGGCCATCGCCACTGCCTTCTCTGTCATCTTTGCTAAAGAGGTGTTCGGCGGAACGGGTATGAACGTCTTCAACGTGGCCCTCATCACCCGCGCGTTCCTCTTCTTCGCCTATCCGACGAAGATGTCCGGCGACGCCGTTTGGGTGTCGGGCGACAGCATCTTCGGTCTGGGTCAGCAGGTGGACGGACTCACCGCTGCCACTCCGCTCGGCTATGCTGCCACCTCGGGCTCCGTACCTGAGTTCTCCATGGATATGGTCTATGGTCTCATTCCGGGCTCCATCGGCGAGACCAGCGTCATCGCCATCGCCATCGGTGCCGTCATCCTCCTGTGGACAGGCGTTGCAAGCTGGAAGACTATGCTCTCGGTGTTCGTCGGCGGCGGACTCATGGCTTGGATCTTCAACGTGGCCGGACCGGACACCACCATGGCTCACATGCCTTGGTACGAACACCTCGTGTTGGGAGGCTTCTGCTTCGGTGCCGTGTTTATGGCTACCGACCCTGTCACCTCGGCCCGCACCGAGACAGGTAAGTACATCTTCGGATTCCTCATCGGCGTCATGGCCATCATCATCCGCGTGCTCAACCCCGGATACCCCGAAGGCATGATGTTGTCAATCTTGCTGATGAACGTATTCGCTCCGTTGATCGACTACTGCGTGGTACAGAGTAATATTTCCCGTAGAATGAAACGTGCAAAAATCAAATAATCAGGAATATGGCTACAGAAACTAAAGAAGAAAAGAAGACTTGCAAGAAGTTCGATACAAACAGTAATGCCTATACGATTATTTATGCATCCGTTTTGGTGATAATCGTTGCGTTCCTGTTGGCCTTTGTCAGCTCTTCATTGAGAGACAAACAAGGCAAGAATGTGGAACTCGATACCAAGAAACAAATCCTGTCTGCCCTGAACGTGCGTGAGGTTGCCGATGCTGAGGCTGCCTACAGCCAGTACGTGAAGGCCGACATGCTGATGAACGAAGACGGAACACTCGCCGAGTACGACGGTCCGTTCGTCACCGGCTTCGAGAAAGAGTACAAGAGCAACAACCGCCTGCATGTGTTTGTTGCCGAAGTGAACGGCGAGACCAAATACATCTTCCCCGTCTATGGCGTAGGTCTGTGGGGCTCCATCTGGGGCTATGTGGCTCTGGACAGCGACAAGAACACCGTCTATGGTGTCTACTTCTCACATGCCAGCGAGACTCCGGGCTTGGGCGCTGAGATTGCCAGTGCCAAGTTCCAAGGAGAATTCCCCGGCAAGAAGACCGTGGAAGAAGGGAACATTGGCTTGAGTGTAGTGAAGAACGGCAAGGTGGAGAACGCCGACTACGAGGTAGACGGAATCTCCGGCGGCACCATCACTTCCAATGGTGTGAACGATATGCTTCACAACTGCCTGGGCAACTACAAGGCATTTTTAACGAATAATGAGGAGGACTAAGAACATGGGACAGTTGTTTTCAAAAAAGAATAAAGAGGTATTCGCTACCCCTATCAGTCTGAATAACCCTGTCACCGTGCAGGTGCTGGGTATCTGCTCGGCATTGGCCGTAACAGCCAAGCTGGAGCCTGCCATCGTGATGGGATTGTCTGTGACGGTAATCACCGCATTCTCCAATTTCGTCATCTCTCTCATCCGCAAGACCATTCCTAACCGCATCCGCATCATCGTGCAGTTAGTGGTTGTGGCCGCTCTGGTGACCATCGTCAGCGAGATACTGAAGGCTTTCGCCTACGACGTGAGCGTACAGCTCTCCGTCTACGTGGGTCTGATTATCACCAACTGTATCCTCATGGGTCGCCTCGAGGCCTTTGCCATGCAGGGCGCTCCTTGGGAGTCGTTCCTCGATGGTATCGGCAATGGTCTGGGTTACGCCAAGATATTGGTCATCGTGGCATTCTTCCGCGAACTCCTGGGTTCCGGCACTCTGCTCGGTTTCAATATCCTGAACTACGACTGCATTCACGACTTCGGATACATCAACAACGGTCTGATGCTGATGCCTCCTATGGCTCTGATCATCGTTGCCTGTCTCATCTGGTACCAACGTGCCCATAACAAGGACTTGCAGGAGAAGTGATTTTAGTAGAGAATTGATAACTAAGACCGGTGTACGCCTCCCCGACGGGACGCACCTGTTGGCAGGGACGGCTTCCGGTGAATAATTAGTTTTTATATGGAACATTTTTTCAGTTTATTGGTCCGCTCGATATTTGTGGACAATATGATATTCGCGTTCTTCTTGGGTATGTGTTCCTACTTGGCCGTATCGAAGAATGTGAAGACCGCGTTCGGACTGGGTATCGCCGTCACCTTCGTGTTGGTGGTGACCCTGCCCGTCAACTACTTGCTGCAGACGAAGGTGCTGGCCGCCAATGCCATCATTGACGGTGTCGACCTGAGCTTCCTCAGCTTCATCCTCTTCATTGCCGTCATCGCAGGTATCACCCAGCTGGTGGAGATGGTGGTGGAGCGCTTCAGCCCCTCCCTCTATGCCTCGCTCGGTATCTTCCTTCCGCTGATTGCTGTGAACTGCGCCATCATGGGTGCCTCACTCTTCATGCAACAGCGCATCACGCTGGGCGAGACCGACCCGAAATCCATCACCTGCATAGCCGACGCCGTCTCCTACGCATTGGGTTCCGGCCTCGGTTGGATGATGTCCATCGTCGGTCTGGCTGCCGTGCGCGAGAAGATGGCTTACTCTGATGTGCCTGCTCCGCTCAAGGGCTTGGGCATCACGTTCATCACCGTAGGCCTCATGGCAATGGCGTTTATGTGTTTCTCTGGTTTGAACATCTAATAAAGAAAGGAATAGAACAATGGATATGAATTTAATTATCGCGAGCATTGCAGTGTTCCTTATCGTGATTCTGTTGCTTGTAATCATTCTGTTGGTAGCGAAGAAGTTCCTGGTTCCCTCCGGCAACGTCAAGCTCACCATCAATGGTGAAAAGAATATGGAGGTGGCCTCCGGTGCCACACTGCTCAACACCCTCTCTGTCAACGGTGTGTTCCTCTCCTCCGCTTGCGGTGGTAAGGGCTCCTGCGGACAGTGCAAATGCCAGGTGCTCGAGGGCGGTGGCGAGATTCTCCCCTCCGAGACTTCACACATCAGCCGCAAACAGGCCCAAGACCACTGGCGCTTGGGTTGCCAGGTGAAGGTGAAGAACGATATGTCCATCAAGGTACCCGAGAGCGTACTGGGCGTGAAAGAGTGGGAGTGCGAGGTCATCAGCAACAAGAACGTTGCGACCTTCATCAAGGAGTTCATCGTGGCACTGCCGAAGGGCGAACACATGGACTTCCTGCCGGGTTCTTACGCGCAGATCAAAATCCCTGCTTACTCTATGGACTATGACAAGGACATCGACAAGAGCCTTATCGGCGACGAATATCTGCCCTCTTGGCAGAAGTTCGGACTCTTCTCGCTGAAGTGCAAGAACGATACCCCGACCATCCGTGCGTACTCCATGGCCAACTATCCCGCTGAGGGCGACCGCATCATGCTGACCGTACGTATCGCCACTCCGCCGTTCAAGCCGAAACCACAGGTGGGCTTCCAGGACGTGATGCCGGGTATTGCCTCGTCCTACATCTTCACCCTGAAACCGGGCGACAAGGTGGTGATGAGCGGCCCTTACGGAGACTTCCACCCCATCTTCGACTCCAAGAAGGAGATGATCTGGGTAGGTGGTGGTGCCGGCATGGCTCCGCTGCGTGCGCAGATTATGCACATGACCCGCACACTCGATACGCGTGACCGCGAGATGCACTACTTCTACGGTGCCCGCGCCCTCAACGAGGTGTTCTATCTGCAAGACTTCCTCCAGCTGGAGAAAGACTTCCCCAACTTCCACTTCCACTTGGCTCTCGACCGTCCCGACCCGGCAGCCGACGCAGCGGGCGTGAAGTACACGGCCGGATTCGTACACCAAGTGATGTACAACACCTATCTGAAGGACCACGAGGCTCCCGAGGATATCGAGTACTACATGTGCGGTCCTGGCCCGATGTCGAAAGCCGTTGTCGGCATGCTCGACAGCCTGGGTGTAGAAAGCTCGTCGATACTGTATGACAACTTCGGCGGATAACGCTGCGGTTGTCTCACGACCCAATATACAAAAGCCTCTGATGAAGGGGCTTTTGTTTTTCATCAGAAATCAATTGTCACTATGAAATTAGACAACATACTGCAAAACCTCAACATCACCCGGCTGAATGCCATGCAGCAGGCGGCTTGGGAATGCGACACCGACGATGTGGACATGGTGCTCCTCTCGCCAACAGGTTCAGGCAAGACATTGGCCTATCTGCTGCCTCTCGTCCGTTCCTTGAACCCCGAGGCCGAAGGCGTGCAGGCCATCATTCTGGTCCCTTCGCGCGAGCTGGCCATACAGACCGAGACCGTGTTCAAGTCCATGAACACCCCTTACCGAATAGTCAGCTGCTACGGCGGCCGACCCACCATGGACGAGCACCGCACCCTGAACGGTGTGCGGCCCAACGTCATCGTGGGAACACCCGGCCGCATGAACGACCACCTCGCCAAACGTAACTTCGACACCGCTGCCGTGCGCTACCTCGTCATCGACGAGTTCGACAAGTGCCTCGAGTTCGGCTTCCACGAAGAGATGTCCGACGTCATCGGCCAACTGCCCAATCTCCACAAACGCTATCTGCTCTCTGCTACCGATGCCGATGAGATTCCCCAGTTTACCGGACTGAGGCGTCCGCTACGGCTCAACTACCTGGGCGCGGAGATGGACACCGTAAACCGCATCCACCGTTACAAGGTGGTCTCTCCCGAGAAGGACAAACTCGAGACCCTCTACAACCTGCTCTGCACCTTGGGTGGCAAGCCGAGCATCGTCTTCTGCAACTACCGCGAGTCAGTCGACCGCATCAGCGGATTTCTGGCGACGAAAGGCATCTCCTACGAGGCCTTCCATGGCGGCATGGAACAGGACAAGCGCGAGCGTGCCCTCTATAAGTTCCGCAACGGCAGTTGCTCCGTCTTCGTGTCCACCGACCTTGCGGCCCGCGGACTCGACATTCCCGACATCGAGAACATCGTCCACTACCACCTGCCCGTCAATGAGGAAGGTTACATCCACCGCAACGGACGCACAGCCCGGTGGAACGCCAACGGCAACTCCTACCTTATACTCCACGCCGAAGAGGTGGTGCCCGACTATTGTGGCGAGCTCGAGGAGTTCCAGTTTCCGTCCGTCATCCCCAAGCCTACCCAACCCGAGTGGGTCACTATATATATAGGTAAAGGTAAGAAGGACAAACTCAACAAAGTGGACGTCGTGGGCTTCCTCTATAAGAAAGGAAACCTGCAGCGTGACGATGTGGGTAAGGTAGACGTGAAGGACCACTATTCCTTCGTCGCCATCAAGCGTAAAAAGCTCAAGCAAACGTTTAATTTGATTCGTGGAGAGAAAATTAAGGGAATGAAGACTATTATCGAGGAAATCAGGTAGTGTATGCTTTCCTTATGTCACTCTTGAAGCGGATATCTTATTGTCTAAGACTAATGGATGAACAAAACGATACTTTGTATAGCAATATATACCTCACAAAATGA
Organism: Bacteroidaceae bacterium; assembly: GCA_963643925.1. Taxonomy (GTDB): domain Bacteria; phylum Bacteroidota; class Bacteroidia; order Bacteroidales; family Bacteroidaceae; genus Phocaeicola_A. Next base: position 23,284 of record CAVINS010000034.1, on the reverse strand, counting down.
TAGTCTTGAATTTCATATTTGGTGAAATATACAAGAAAATAACCCTTCATCTTAACTTTTACGACAAATCCCTTTGGTGACTGAATGGAAATACGTACCTTCGCCTCATTAAATGGAGAATAAAGATAATATTGTATAACTAAAAACAAACATCAAATGAAGAAGCATAATTTCAATGCCGGACCATCCATACTTCCTCGCGAAGTGATAGAACAAACAGCTGAAGCCGTATTGGATTTCAATGGCTCAGGTCTCTCTATTCTGGAAATCAGCCACCGTGCTAAGGACTTCCAACCTGTAGTGGACGAGGCGGTTGCTCTGTTTAAAGAACTGTTGAACATCCCCGACGGATACTCCGTGTTATTCCTCGGCGGTGGTGCCAGCTTGGAATTCTGTATGGTTCCCTATAACTTCCTGGAGAAGAAAGCCGCTTACCTCAACACCGGTACATGGGCCAAGAAGGCACTCAAAGAGGCCAAGAACTTCGGTGAGGCTGTGGAGGTCGCATCTTCAGCTGACGCTAACTTCACTTACATTCCCAAGAACTACACCATTCCCGCTGATGCCGACTATTTCCACTATACCAGCAACAATACCATCTTCGGTACCGAGATTCGCGATGCTTTCGTAGACTCTCCCGTGCCCGTGGTTTGCGACATGTCTTCCGACATCTTCTCTCACCCGGTGGATGTGAGCAAGTACATCTGCATCTATGGTGGTGCTCAGAAGAACCTCGCTCCTGCCGGACTGACTTTCGTCATCGTGAAGAACGACGCTGTGGGTAAGGTATCCCGCACCATTCCTACAATGCTGAACTATCAGACCCATATCGACGGTGGCTCTATGTTCAACACACCTCCTGTGCTGCCTATCTACACGGCTCTGCTCAACCTCCGTTGGATCAAGAAGATGGGTGGCGTTGAGGCTATGGCAAAACGTGCTAAGGAACGTGCCGACCTGCTCTATGGCGAGATTGACCGCAACAAACTTTTCCGTGGCACAGTGAACGTGGAGGACCGCTCATACATGAACATCTGCTTCGTGATGAACGACGAGTACAAAGACCTGGAGGCTGACTTCCAGAAGTTTGCTACCGAGAGAGGTATGGTAGGTATCAAGGGTCACCGTTCTGTAGGCGGATTCCGTGCCTCTTGCTACAACGCATTGCCTATCGAGAGTGTACAGGCCCTGGTAGACTGCATGCAGGAGTTTGAGAAACTTCATTGATTAGGTTGATTTACTTCAGATAAACTCAAAGCAAATGAAAGTATTAGTAGCAACTGATAAGCCGTTCGCCAAAGTAGCGGTGGACGGCATCCGCGCCGAGATTGAGGCTGCCGGATACGAATTGGTACTGCTCGAGAAGTATGGCGAGAAGGCCAAACTGCTCGATGCTGTGAAGGATGCCAACGCCATCATCATCCGTAGCGATGTAATCGATGCCGAGGTGTTCGACGCTGCCAAGGAACTGAAAATCGTGGTTCGTGCCGGTGCCGGTTACGACAATGTGGACCTTGAGGCTGCCACCGCACACAACGTGTGTGTGATGAACACTCCGGGCCAGAACTCCAACGCCGTGGCCGAGTTGGCACTGGGCTTGATGGTATACGCCGTTCGTAACCTCTACAACGGTACATCCGGCACAGAGTTGAAAGGCAAGAAGTTGGGCATCCACGCCTATGGCAACGTAGGCCGTAATGTGGCACGCATCGCTAAAGGCTTCGGTATGCAGATCTATGCCTACGACGCGTTCTGCCCCAAAGAGGTGATGGAAAGCGAAGGCGTGAAGGTTTGCGCCACAGCCGAGGAGCTCTACAAGAGCTGCGACATCGTTTCGCTGCACATCCCCGCTACCGCCGAGACGAAGAACTCCATCAACTATGCCTTGGTGAACCTCCTGCCGAAAGGCGGTGTGCTGGTGAATACTGCCCGCAAGGAAGTCATCAACGAACCGGAGCTCATCAAACTGCTCGAGGAACGCACCGACCTGAAGTATATGACAGACATCATGCCCGTTGCCAACGACGAGTTCGCCGCTAAGTTCGCCGGACGCTACTTCGCCACCCCCAAGAAGATGGGAGCGCAGACAGCCGAGGCCAACATCAACGCAGGCATCGCCGCTGCCAAGCAGATTGTCGGATTCCTGAAAGACGGTTGTGAGAAGTTCCGTGTAAACAAGTAATTTGATACATACTTCGCACCATAGACTATACGAGATGCTGATTTGCGGCTTCACCTGTTCCTCCGTGAGGTAGGCGAGCGTTGTCAGGTCCGCCACTCCTATAGTTTATGGTGTTTTTCGTTTCATCTATAAACACTTATATTATGGCTATCATCAAACCCTTTAAAGGCATACGTCCGCCCCAAAATCTGGTCGAGAAGGTGGAATCTCGCCCCTATGACGTGCTCAACTCCGAGGAGGCACGCAAGGAGGCCGAAGGCAACGAGAAATCTCTCTACCATATCATCAAACCCGAGATAGACTTCCCCGAAGGAACCGACGAACACGACCCGCGCGTCTATGCGAAGGCCGCCGAGAACTTCCAGAAGTTCCAGGACAAAGGCTGGCTGGTGCAGGACAAGAAGGAGAACTACTACATCTACGCCCAGACCATGAACGGCAAGACCCAGTATGGGCTGGTAGTCTGCGCCTACGTGGACGACTACATGAAGGGTGTCATCAAGAAACACGAGCTCACCCGCAAGGATAAGGAAGAGGACCGCATGAAACATGTGCGCGTGAACAACGCCAACATCGAACCCGTCTTCTTTGCCTATCCCGACAACCGGGAGCTGGATGCCATCGTGGCCCGCTACACCGCAGGCAACCCCGAGTATGACTTCATCGCTCCCATTGACGGTTTCCGCCATCAGTTCTGGATTATCGACAACGAGGCAGACATCGAGACCATCACCAAGGCCTTTGCTGCAATGCCTTCGCTCTATATCGCCGACGGTCACCACCGCTCGGCTGCCGCAGCCCTGGTAGGTGCCGAGAAGGCCCGCCAGAACCCCAACCATCGCGGTGACGAGGAGTACAACTACTTCATGGCAGTATGCTTCCCCGCCAATCAGTTGACCATCATCGACTACAACCGTGTGGTGAAGGACCTCAACGGACTCACTCCCGCACAGTTCCTCGACGCGCTGAAGGCAAACTTCGACGTGGAGGAGAAGGGGGCTGACATCTATAAGCCCAACAAGCTCCATAACTTCTCACTCTATCTGGAGGGAAAATGGTACAGCCTCACCGCCAAGCCCGGCACCTACAACGACAACGACCCCATCGGTGTGCTCGACGTAACCATCTCCTCTAACCTGATACTGAACGACATCCTGGGCATCAAGGACCTGCGTACCGACAAGCGTATCGACTTTGTGGGCGGCATCCGTGGCTTGGGCGAGCTGAAGCGTCGGGTGGACAGCGGCGAGATGAAGGTGGCTTTGGCCCTCTATCCGGTGTCGATGAAGCAGCTGATGGACATTGCCGACAGTGGCAACATCATGCCGCCGAAGACCACCTGGTTCGAGCCGAAGCTCCGTTCCGGACTTGTTATCCACAAACTGTTATAACACTGTACTCGGCTCCTGTCATATAGTAATGTAGAGAGGACATCTGTTCTTGGGCTTGTGAACTGCATGCTCGGTGGACAGATGCCCCCTATCTAAAAACCTTGCAATCATGAACCTAGGTCCGGTAACGGACCATCAGAGACACGATGAAAGTGAATAAACAAAGAAAACAAATATCTACCAATGATGCGAAAACACTTATACGCATGCGCGGTCCTTCTGGCCGTAGCGGCAACAATCCCTGGCTGCGCGTCGTCCAACGAGACGAGCGACAACTCCACGAAACTTTGGTACTCGGCTCCCGCCACCCACTGGCTGGAGGCATTGCCCATCGGCAACTCCCATCTGGGAGCCATGGTCTATGGCGGCGTGCAGGACGAGAACATACAACTGAACGAGGAGACCTTCTGGAGTGGAGGCCCTCACAACAATAACAGCGACCGCTCACTGGCCGCACTGCCCAAGGTGCGCAAGCTCATCTTCGACGGCAAGGAAGAAGAGGCTGCCGACATCATCAACAAAGACTTCGTCGTGGGCCCCTACGGCATGCGCTTCCTGCCTATGGCCAACCTCCACTTGCGGATGGAAGGCGACGAGCAGGCCCAGGACTATTACCGCGAGCTCGACTTGCAGAAGGGAGTCACCACCACGCGCTTCATGCTCCATGGTGTGCACTATGTGCGTACCATCTTCGCTTCCCTGGCCGATGGCGTCATCGTCTGCAACATCAAGGCGAGCCAGAAACGTACCCTCTCGCTTGAGGCCATCCTCGACGCTCCCTTCGACTTTCAGACAGAGTCGAGCGCCAAGGGTATCGTGCTACGGGTGAAGGGACAGGAGCAAGAAGGCATCCCTGCCGCCCTCACGGCCGAGTGTGCCTTGGAGGTGATATCCGATGGCGGCATTACCGCCTCTTGCGGTTCATCCGAGTTGGACAGCGTAGCCTCTCTCCGTGTGCACCAAGCTACCGAGGCCACCTTCATCGTCAGCGCTGCCACCAACTTTGTCAACTATCACGATGTCTCCGGCAACGCCGCACAGAAGAATGCCGACTATCTGGCCCAGGCAAAGAAATACAATTATAAAGAGTTGCTCAGTCGCCACACCGAGGCTTACAGCAAGCAGTTCGGCACCGTCAAACTCACCTTGCCGACAGACGCCAACGGCGATCTGCCTACCGACCAGCGGCTGAAACATTTCACCGAGAGCAAGGATATGGCCATGGTGGCGCTCATGTTCAACTACGGACGCTACCTGCTCATCAGCTCGTCGCAACCCGGCGGCCAGGCTGCTAACCTGCAGGGCGTGTGGAACGACGAAAAGAAAGCTCCGTGGGACAGCAAGTACACCATCAACATCAATACCGAGATGAACTACTGGCCGGCAGAGGTCACAAACCTCAGCCAGACCACCGGTCCGCTCTTCTCCCTCGTCAAGGACCTCAGCGTCACCGGCGCCGAGACAGCCCGGCAGATGTATGGCTGCCGCGGATGGGTAGCTCACCACAATACGGACCTCTGGCGCATAGCCGGACCGGTGGATGCTGCCTCCTGGGGTATGTTCCCCAACGGAGGAGCTTGGCTCTCCACCCACCTTTGGCAACACTACCTCTACACCGGCGACAAGGAGTTTCTTCGCACATGGTACCCCGTGCTCCGTGGCGCTGCCGAGTTCTATCTCGACTATATGCAGAACCTGCCCGGCACCGCCTACAAAGTGTCCGTTCCTTCCGTCAGTCCCGAGCAAGGACCCAAGGGGAAGAAGACACCGGTGACGGCCGGCTGCACCATGGACAACCAGATAGCCTTCGATGTGCTGGGCAACGCCCTGCAGGCCGCACAAATATTGGGCGAGGATGCTGAGCTGCTGAACGACTTCCGTCAGGCCATCGACAGTCTGCCTCCCATGCGGATAGGTAAGTATGGTCAGTTGCAGGAGTGGATAGCCGATGCCGATGACCCCAAGAACGAGCACCGTCACATCTCGCACCTCTACGGACTCTACCCCTCCAACCAGATTTCTCCGTTCATGCACCCCGAGCTCTTCAGTGCGGCTGCCACCACCCTGAAACACCGTGGTGACATGGCCACCGGCTGGAGTCTGGGATGGAAGACCAACTTTTGGGCCCGCATGCTCGACGGCAACCACGCTTTCAAGATCATCAGCAACATGCTTCACCTGCTTCCCGCTGTGGTGGAGGATAAAGCGACGAGCAAGGATGGCCGCACCTATCCGAACCTCTTCGACGCGCACCCGCCCTTCCAAATCGACGGCAACTTTGGTGTGACAGCGGGCATTGCCGAGATGCTGTTGCAGAGCCACGATGGTGCCGTACACTTGCTGCCCGCCTTGCCCGATGCTTGGAGCGAAGGCAGTGTGAAGGGGCTCTGTGCTCGTGGCGGCTTTGTGGTAGACCAGAGTTGGAAGGCCGGCAAACTGGAGAAGGCGAAGATTACCTCTAAAATTGGCGGCACCCTGCGTCTGCGCTCCTACGTGCCTCTCGAAGGCGATGGCCTGACACCGGCCTCCGGCGTTTGCCCCAATGCCCTGTTGGCCCCCGCTACCATCAAGGCCCCCGAGCAGGCCGAGCGTGTGGAAGAGGGTGTGAATGCCAATGTGCCGCAAGTCTATGAGTACGACGTGCAGACCGAGGCCGGCAAGACCTACACCTTCCGGGCCGAATGATGTAACGATTGATCCTCGTCGGTGCCCGTTCGGCAGTGAGCCGATTGCTGTGGATGTAGCTACCGGACGCAGACGACGATAGATATTGATTATCCGGAACAAGCGGAGCATACGTGAGAAATCGCATGTGCTCCGCTTGACTTGTATCCTATGCACCGCTTGCGCATATCGGAAACTATTCCTACATTTGCCCTCGCTTTAATTCTAAAGATGAATATCATGAAGAAACAGAGATTATTGATGACGATAGCGGCGCTGTGTGTGGGCAGCGTCCTAGTGAACGCACAACGTCTCCGGCAGAACTTCGACTTCGACTGGCAGTTCCGTCTAGGCGAACAGGGCGCCTACACCGATGTGCAACTTCCTCACGACTGGAGTGCGGAACAGGAGTTCGACCAAAACGCCCATCCCGAGAGCGGATATCTGCCTGGCGGAATAGGTTACTACACAAAAACATTCAAGGTGCCCGCCTCCTACAAAGGGAAACGGGTGAGCCTGGTGTTCGATGGCATTTACCACAAAGCCACTATCTACCTTAACGGACAGCAGATTGACTATCACCGCTATGGATACACATCCTTCGAGACGGACCTTACGCCGTACCTGAAGCTGGGCCAGGAGAACACACTCAGCGTGAAGGTGGATCACTCCGAGAAGTCCCGCTGGTACACCGGCTCGGGCATCTACCGCCACGTGTGGTTGCAGGTGATCGACCCTGTGCACGTGAAGATGTGGGGAACCTACATCACTACGCCTCATGTGTCAGCCTCCGAGGCCACGGTGAAGTGCGTGACCACCATCAGCAACCCTGCCGACCGTACAGGTAGGGTAGAAGTGCTGCAACAGTTGGTGGATGCACAAGGCAAACCGATGAAGGTGAATGGCGAACGCTATGTGGCTCGCACCAACGTGGAACTTACTTCCGGGGGCGAGCAGAACGTTGAGCAGACATTCAACCTCCCCAACCCGAACATCTGGAGTTTGGAACACCCCAACCTCTATCGGCTGCAGACCCTGCTGAAGCGTAACGGTAAGGTGATAGACAGCTACGCCAGTCGTTTCGGTGTGCGTACCTTCCGCTTCGACCCACAGAAAGGATTCTTCCTCAACGACGAGCCGATGAAGATGCAAGGCGTCTGCCTGCACCAGGATGCAGGTTGTCTGGGCGTTGCCGTGCCCGACCGTTCGTACGAGCGCCGGCTCACCATCCTCAAGGAGCTTGGCGTGAACGCCATCCGCTGTTCGCACAACCCGCCCGCACCGGAGTTCCTCGACTACTGCGACTCCATAGGCTTCGTGGTCATCGATGAGGCTTTCGACAAGTGGAAGTCGGGCTACTATGAGCAGTTCTTCGACAGCTGTTGGCAGCAGGATATCCGCGACATGATAGTGCGCGACCGCAACCACCCAAGCATCGTGCTGTGGAGCGTCGGCAACGAGTTGGCCGAGGCGAAGCTTACGACCGATGAGGGAGTGGAACGTGCTACCATGCTACGCGACTTTGTACACTGCGAGGAACCCACACGCCCCACCATGCTGGCGCTGGCACCGCAGTACGAGGACAAGTTCGCCAGCGTGACCGATGTGGTGGGCTACAACTATAGCGAACTCTCCTATATCGAGGACAAGAAGAAACATCCCGAGCGCATCGGACTCATCAGCGAGAGCTTCCCCTACTATAGCGGCTTGCGGCCCTACGAGGCACGCGACTACTGCGAGCGCAACCCGTGGAACCACGTGATGGAGAATGATTTCCTCTGTGGAGCGTTCCTGTGGGCCGGAGTGGACTACATCGGCGAGAGCATGGGGTGGCCCAGCAAGGGATGGGGCGCCAGCCCGTTCGACATGTGCATGGACGAGAAACCCCGTGCCGCCTACTTCCGTGCCGTGTGGAATGAGCGTCCATCGTTGAAGATGGCTGTGGTGGACTATAGCATAGACGAAGATCCGGGCAAGGACCATTGGCAGGCGCCGCCTATGGTGCACGACTGGACCTTCCCCTACACAGACTCCCGCGTGTTGCCCATCCACACTCCGTCCAACTGCGACGAGGTGATGTTGGTAGACCCTCATGGCAAGGTCTATGGTCCACGCCGTCCGAAGGACTATGTCAACAACACCATCATCTGGAACCAACCCTATCGGCCGGGAACGGTGACGGTGATCGGCTACCGCGACGGCAAGGAGGTTTGTCGCGACAGTATCCGCACCAGCCAGCCTAAGGCTTCGCACTACACGCTAACGCCCGACCGCACCTCGCTGAAGGCCGATGGCCAAGACCTGAGTTTCATTGCCCTGCAGCTGCTGGACGACAACGGCGTGCCTGTGCGGGTGGACAACCGCCGTGTGACGGTCCGTGTGGATGGTGATGGCCGCTTCCGTGGTATCGACAGTGGGGAGATGCGTCGTAGCATTCGGTTCAACAGTCACTCGCTGCCCACCTACTTTGGCAAATGCCAGATAGTGGTTCAGTCAGGCCGTGCCAAAGGCGCGATGACTGTGACCGTGGAAGTGGAAGGCATAGGCAGTCAGACGCTTACGGTCAACTGCCTATAATTGCCCTGGGGAAAGAGCACAAAAGAACGCACATAGGTGCGATGGCATTGCAAATTTGTGCTTTGCGCATCACACCTACGTGCGTTGGCTTATGCCCCTCTGCGGCAGGTAAACCGACCAGCTGATTCACGAGCATGCAAGTTGTAGGTAAACCGAGCTACAGGTTAATGTTCAAATGAAATATACTTCGATCTCCGATGAAGTAGTACTTCGATGCCCGATGAAGTAGTACTTCAATGGCCGATGACCTATACCTCGATGGCCGATGAAGTATTACTTCAATATCATTCCACCTGACCGATAGAGTTGCCGTACTCCATTTCGCCTTGTACCACGAAGAGAATTTCCTCTGGGTCGTAGTCGCCCATTCTGTCCTTCTTCGCTTCCTTCACGATGTACGCCACTATCTCGTCCTGGTCGATGTCGATGTAGCCATCCTTGTCGGGGGTGGCGTCCAGACAGCCGCTGGTGGTGTAGTAGTCCACTATCACGTCCAGAAAATAGTAAAGCTCGTCATCGGAGAACTTGCCTTTCAGGTCTTGCGGTAAGTAGTTCTTTATAAACTCAATGGTCTTCTCGTCGTCCTCGTCCTCCAAGAAGAATTCGTCATTTTGTGCCATAGCCGTTGATGTTTTTAGTTGCTCCCTGATACCGGGTGTCGGGTGGGGGAGTGGTGGATAAAGCAAAGCGAAGAACCCTTCTGCTTGGCGTGAGGATGCACGTCGCTGATGGATGCTTCGCTTTGTATGTTCTTCTCCGAATGTGGCTTCTTAGAGCAGCGCTTTAATCTTCTCCTCGAAGGTGGCTTTGGGAGCGGCGCCAACTTGTTTGTCCACAACCTGACCGTCCTTGATGAACAGCACGGTAGGGATGTTGCGCACGCCGAACTTGCCTGGCAGCTCGTCGTTGTCGTCCACATTGCACTTGCCGATTGTCACCTGTCCGGCGTATTGCTCGGCCAGTGCCTCGATGTCCGGACCAATTTTCTTGCAAGGACCACACCATGTAGCCCAAAAGTCTACCACTACAGGTTTGCCTTCGGCAACCAATGACTCGTAGTTGGCGTCTGTGATTTCTAATGCCATAATATTAAGTTTTTAAAAGTTTGTTCTTTGTCTCTGTCTCGCAACCGCTTTCATAATGAAGTGGGCCGGAACCCGAGGCGAGGCCGCAAGAGCCCCGCCGCTTGCTCCGTGCAAAGGTATTAATTAATTTTGAAATCCAAATGTTGTCGCTTCAGAAAAGAAATTATCTCTTTCGAGACGTCTATTTTTCGTTTCTTGCATTTCATCTCCACCAGCATGTTGGCGGATTTCACCTTGAAGCGGAGCTCCGTCTTGCCAGAATATTTGTCCGCCAGACTCTCCAACTCGTTCACCAGGGTGTCGTCGATGGCGTCCAAGGGCATGGTGACGGTGAAGACACCTAACAATTGATCCTTTATTTCAGGCAGCAGCTGGATGGACTCTATCCGCAGCTCCAGCTCGTCCGGTTTCCACTGGCGGGGCTGGTATTTACCTTTTATATATACGAAGTATCCTTGGTGCAGATAGTTGCTCCAGGTGGTCCAGTCCTTGCCGAAGAAGAACATCTCGTAGGAGCCGGAGTAGTCCTCGAGCTTGACGATGCCGTAGGGGTTGTTGTTCTTCGAGTAACGCTCGCGGCTGTCGGTGATGATGCCTCCGAAGGTGAGCTCTTTGTCCCGCAACGCTTCTTTGTTCTCCAACTGCTTCACCTGCGTGTTGCAGACGTGCTTCAGGATGATGGCGTAGTCGTCCAGCGGGTGGGCGGAGAGGTACATGCCCACCAGGTCGCGTTCGCGGTCGAGCCGTTCGATGTTGCTCCATGCCTCGGCCTTCGGTATCTCGGGGGTGGCAATCTCTATGGGGGTGTCGTCGCCGAAGAGGGAGTTCTGTGCCGAAGCCTTGTCCGCCTGATAGCGCACGCCGTAGCGCACGAGCGACTCGGTGTAGCTCTCGCCCTTGCTGTTGTTGGCGAAGAAGGTCTCGCGCTTCAGTCCTTCGAAGGTGTCGAATCCTCCGGCTGCCACGATGTTCTCGATGTTCTTGCGGTTGCAGGCGGAGAGGTTGACGCGCTGCACGAAGTCGGTGGCGCTGGTGTAGGGTCCGTGGGCGTTGCGCTCGTCGATGATGGCGTTCACCGCACCTTCGCCCACGCCCTTGATGGCACCCAGTCCGAAGCGGATGTCGCCCTTCTTGTTGACGGAGAACTTCATGCTACTCTCGTTCACGTCGGGGCCGAGCACCTGTATGCCCATGGCCTTGCACTCGTTCATCAGTTTGGTGATTTCGTCGATGTTGGAGATGTTGCGGCTCAGCGTGGCGGCCATGTACTGCGAGGGGTAGTTGGCCTTCAGGTAGGCCGTCTGGTAGGCCACCCACGAGTAGCAGGTGGCGTGCGACTTGTTGAAGGCGTAGGAGGCGAACTTCTCCCAGTCGGCCCAGATTTTCTCCAGCACCTTGGGGTCGTGGCCGTTCTTCTGCCCGCCTTCGATGAACTTTGGCTTCATGTGGTCCAACTTGTCGCGCAACTTCTTACCCATGGCCTTACGCAGGGCGTCGCTCTCGCCTCGGGTGAAGTCCGCCAACAGACGCGAGAGGAGCATCACCTGCTCCTGGTAGACGGTGATTCCGTAGGTGTCCTTCAGGTACTTCTCCATGATGGGGATGTCGTACTCGATGGGCTTGCGGCCTTGTTTACGATCAATGAAGTCGGGGATGTAGTCCATAGGTCCCGGCCGGTAGAGGGCGTTCATGGCGATGAGGTCCTCGAAGGTGGAGGGCTGCAGCTCGCGCAGATACTTCTGCATGCCGGCGGACTCGAATTGGAACGTGCCGATGGTGCGGCCTTCGCAATAGAGTTTGTAGGTCTTGGGGTCGTTGATGTCGATGTTGTCGATGTCGAGGTCTATGCCCAAACTGACCAGGATGTTCTCGATGGCCTCCTTGATGATGGAGAGGGTCTTCAGTCCCAAGAAGTCCATCTTGATAAGTCCCGTCTCCTCGATGACCGAACCTTCGTACTGTGTCACCAGCAGCTTCTCGCCCGTCTCCTTGTCGTCGGCGGTGCTGACGGGTACCCAGTCGGTGATATCGTCGCGGCAGATGATGGTTCCGCAGGCATGCACGCCGGTGCCGCGGATGTTGCCCTCGAGCATCTTGGCGTACTTCAGCGTGTTGCGCAGCGTCTCGTCGCTCGATGCCTCGGCTGCCTGCAGCTCGGGCACGTAGTCGATGGCGTTCTGCAGGTTGAGTTTCTTGTCGGGAATCTTGTCCGGGATAAGTTTGCACAGACGGTCCGACTCCGAGAGGGGAAGCTTCTGCACCCGGGCTACGTCCTTGATGGCCATCTTGGTGGCCATGGTGCCATAGGTGATAATGTGCGCCACCTTTTCCTTACCATATTTCTCTGTTACCCACCGCAACACCTCGCCACGGCCATCATCGTCGAAGTCTACATCGATATCCGGCAGCGAGATACGGTCGGGGTTGAGGAAACGCTCGAACAGCAGGTCGTAGGCGATGGGGTCAATCTTGGTGATGCCCAGGCAGTAGGCCACGGCCGAACCGGCAGCCGATCCACGTCCCGGCCCTACGGAGACGCCCAACTGGTTGCGCGCGGCGTTGATGAAGTCTTGTACGATGAGGAAGTATCCGGGGAAACCCATGGTCTTCATAATGTGGAGCTCGAACTTCAGCCGTTCCTTCACCTCGTCGGTGAGTTTGCCCTTGTACATCTTCTCGGCACCGTCCATAGCCAGTTTGCGCAGGTAGTCCGCCTCCAGCTTGATGCGGTAGAGTTTGTCGTAGCCGCCCAGTTTCTTTATCTTTGCCTTGGCAGCCTCCTCATCCATCACCACGTTGCCGTTCTCGTCGCAGGTGAATTCGTTGAAGAGGTCCTCCTCGGTGTATTTCTGACGATACTCCGCCTCGGTGCCGAACTCCTTGGGTATGGCGAAGGTAGGCATGATAGGGTCGTGGTTGATGGAGTAGATCTCCACCTGGTTGCAGATGTCCACGGTGTTGCTCAGCGCCTCGGGCACGTAGCTGAATATGTCGTTCATCTCCTCCTTTGTCTTGAACCACTCCTGCTTGGAGTAGAGCATACGCTTGGGGTCGTCGAGGTCCTTCTGTGTGCCCACGCAGATGAGGCGGTCGTGCGCCTCTGCATCTTCTTCGTTCACGAAGTGTACGTCGTTGGTGCACACCAGCTTGATGTTGTATTTCTTGCTGTATTCTATGAGTTTCTCGTTCACCTTCAGCTGCATGGGGTAAGCCTCGTGGTTGGCGCGCGGCACGGTGGCCTTGTGGAGTTGCAGCTCCAGGTAGTAGTCGTCACCGAACACCCGTTTGTACCACTGGATGGCCTCTTCGGCCCTGTCCCACTGCTCGTTGGTGATGCATTTGGGAATTTCGCCTCCCAAGCAGGCGGAGCAGACAATCAGTCCTTCGCGGTGCTTCTCCAGTTCCACACGGTCCGTGCGCGGACGCATGCTGAATCCCTCCGTCCATGCCTTCGACACCAGTTTAATAAGGTTGTGGTAGCCCTTCTCGTTCTTGGCGAGCACTACCAGGTGGTAACCGCTCTTGTCGCTCTTCTCATCCTTATTAAATAGGCGCCGACGTGCCACGTACATCTCGCAGCCGATGATGGGCTTGAAGATTTTCTGTTGTGCCTGCTCCAGTTGGCCTCTCAGCTCGGCCAACTGTGTGGCGGTCTCTTCGGTGGTTTCGGCAGTGCCTTCCAGTGCGGCAATCTGCTTCTTCAGCGCCTTTATCTCGTCCTGCACCTTGCTGTTCTTCTTGATGACGTAGTTGGTGAACTCCTTGATACCGAACATGTTGCCGTGGTCAGTCACTGCTATACCCCGCATGCCATTGGCGATGGCCTTGTCGACCAGGCGTGGAATGGAGGCCTGTCCGTCGAGGAGTGAATACTGAGTGTGGACGTGTAGGTGGACGAAATCTTGCATATGATGATAGCTTATTTGTTGTTTCCGAAATTGGCTGGTAAAGGTACGGCTGTTTTGCCGAATCACCAAGACGTTTGACTAAAAGTTATCAACAGCTGTCCCAAGTAGGTGAGTGTCAGCGCCTATGACTGCAGACCTAGAAGACGTGGCATGGTAGGTCTTGGAAGCAAATAAAGTATAATCGTCGTCATTTAGACGATTTCTATATAAAATTCCTTGGTGGATTCCTCAATTAAACTTACTTTTGCCCGATAATATTACTCCAACGGAAAAATGAACCGACTAAAGAAGCTCAAAAAAATAAGAATACACCGGGAGGGGACGCACACATTGACAGTGAGTCTCATCTTGTTGGTGTTGGTCAACACCGCTATATACTTCTCTTTCGAAAGCAAGATACTTTTTATCATCATAGCTATACTCAGTCTAGGAACTTTCCTGACGATGGTAAATTTCTTCCGCTGTCCGATCCGCTATTTCGACGGTGACTCGGAGAAGACTGTGGTGGCACCGGCTGACGGAACCATTGTGGTGGCCGAGGTGGTGGACGAGAACGAGTATTTCCACGACAAACGCATCATGATTTCCATCTTCATGAGTCTGGTGAACGTTCACGCCAACTGGTATCCCGTGGAGGGTACGGTGAAGAGTGTGTCACATCAGAACGGCAACTTCCACAAGGCCTACCTGCCCAAGGCAAGCACCGAGAACGAGCGTTCCATGGTCATCATAGAGACCCCCGATGGGCGTGAAGTGATGGCACGTCAGATAGCCGGAGCTATGGCACGGCGCATCGTCACCTATGCCGAGCCTGGCGAGCCTTGTTACCTCGACGAGCACATGGGATTCATCAAATTCGGTTCGCGTGTGGATGTCTATCTGCCGCTCGACACGGAGGTTTGTGTGAAGCTCGACCAAAAGACCGTAGGCAACGAGACTGTCATTGCCAAACTAAAGTAAACACTTTGTAGACTATGGCAAATTGTATCACCCGTCATATTCCCAACACGGCCACCTGTTGCAATCTCTTTTCCGGTTGTGTGGCTTGTGTGATGGCTTTCGAGGCCAACTATCGCATGGCGGTACTTTTCATTATCGTCGGTGCTGTGTTCGACTTCTTCGACGGCATGTTGGCACGTCTGCTGAAGGTCTCCGGTCCGATGGGTAAGGAGCTCGACTCCTTGGCGGACGATGTGACCTTTGGTCTGGCTCCCGCCCTGATAGCCTTCTCGTTGTTTCATGAAGTGACCTATCCCGTCTGGCTGCAACCTGCGGCGTGGTTGGTTCCCTATGCGGCCTTTCTCATAGCTGTCTTCTCCGTGTTGCGCTTGGCCAAGTTCAATATCGACGCGCGTCAGTCGTCGTCGTTCATCGGAATGCCTACCCCTGCCAATGCTCTCTTCTGGGGCTCGTTGGTTATCGGTGCGCATGACTTCCTCGTCTCCGAGACGTTCAATGTCGTGTGGCTCTTCCTGTTGGTTTGCCTCACCTCGTGGCTGTTGGTAGCCGAGATTCCGATGTTCTCGTTGAAGTTCAAGAACCTCTCGTGGGCTGACAACAAGGTGAAGTACATCTTCTTGCTTGTCTGCATCCCGTTGTTGATATTCTTAGGAGTCAGTGGTCTGGCAGCCGTCATCGTGTGGTATGTGCTACTCTCCGCCCTCACGCAAAGGACCAAATAAGGTTCAGCGGGGCGCTTGATAGTAGTGAAGTCCTAAGTTCAGTAGTTAAAAGGAATAAACCATCAAATTATGCATGCATTGGGTTGTCTCTTTTTCTCGTTCATTATAGGGTTCGTTCTCATCATCTCTCTGGTGAAGGGCGTGATTTCGTTCCTCTTCGGTGGATCCTCCCGTGGCGGTTCCCATAAAACCTCTTCCAATCGCAATTCCGGTGAACAGATCTACACCTACATCTACATTCATGATGACTATGACGATTACTCTTCCAAAAGCACCCGTTCGCAATATGGTACGTGGACGAAGAACGGCAAGAAGCGCAAGTCCAGCAGTGGCACGTCAACAGGCAAGAAGAAAGTCATCGGCGACGACGAAGGCGAGTATGTGGACTACGAGGAGGTGAAGTAGTCTGAGCCTTTGGGAATGACTGACGTTGCAGATACATAAAATATTACCCTAGGGTAAGTTACCTTAGGGTAATATTTTGGTGCAGTCAGCCAACCTGCTCGATGGCGTGGAAGGTTTCCCTTTCTCGAATTATTTCCCGGCAAGCCGCTTGATGAGGCGGTATATCTCGCCAATCCACAGCACGACGCTGGTGGAGGCTAGGATTATCAGCCACGTCTGCCAGTCGAGTGGGGTGGTGCGGAACACTTCGCCACCAAACTCTACGATGATGAACTGACCTACGAGGATTACCAGGGCAACACCCGGCAACACGTAGTTGTGGGCAAAACCGGTGAGGGCTGAGTGGGAGGTTCCCAACACACGTGCGTTGAAGAGGTTCCAGAATTGCATCATCACGAATACCGTGAAGAAGATTGTAAGCCCGTGTACGTCCAAATGGTCAGTATGGGCTAAGTATCCATAGAGAGCCACCAACACGGCGATGAACGCCACGCCGCAGCCAATGATGGCGCGGTACATCGATGGGGTGATGATGAAATCCGTACTCTTGCGGGGCTTGTCGCGCATCACTTCCTGGCTGGGCGGGATGGAGGCGATGGCCATGGCGGCAAAGGTATCCATTATCAGGTTCACCCACAGCATCTGGGTGACGGTGAGCGGAATGGCCGTGCCCAGGAAACTGCCTATCAGCACCGTGAACATAGCTATGAGGTTGATAGTTAACTGGAACACGATGAAGCGCTGGATGTTGCGATAGAGCGAACGTCCCCACATCACTGCCGTGCCGATGCTGCGGAACGAGTCGTCGAGCAGGGTGATGTCGCTGGCCTCTTTGGCTACGGAGGTACCGTCGCCCATACTCAGTCCTACTTGTGCGTGGTTCAGCGCCGGAGCGTCGTTGGTGCCGTCGCCTGTCACTGCCACCACGGCTCCGTGCTTCTGCAGCAACTGCACCAGTCGTTGCTTGTCCATCGGCCGTGCGCGCGACATGATCTTCAAGTCCATCACACGGTCGTAGGCCTCCTCGTCGCTCAGTGCGGCAAAGTCCACACCGGTGATGCGGTTGCGCTCCGTGTCCCCGGACTTCCACAAACCAATCTGTCGGGCTATCTCTGTGGCGGTACCTGGGGTGTCGCCTGTGACAATTTTCACCTGTATGCCGGCATCCTGACACTGTGCCACTGCGGCGGGCACATCGGGACGTACAGGGTCGGAGATGGCGGCCATGCCCAGGAAGATGAAATCGTTGTCGCCGGTGAGCGGGGTCACTTCATTGGCGGTAGATTCGTCCACTATCTTATAGGCAAAGCCCAGGGTACGCATGGCCATATTCTGGTAAGTGAGCAGTTGCTTCTCGATGTCTGCCTGCAGTGCATCGATGGGTGATGTGCCTTGCGGAACGGTCACGCTGGCGCACTTCTTCATCACGATTTCGGGTGCACCCTTCAGGTAGACCACCTTCTTGCCGTCGAGGCGCGATCGCACCAGTGTGGCCATGAACTTACGCTCTGTGGAGAAGGGCAGCTGGTCCAGTGCGGGCGCATCGTTGCGGATAGCCAGATAGTTCAGCTGGCGGCTGTTCATCCACAGCAACAGGGCAATCTCTGTGGGATTACCCACGCCCTTGGTCTCCTCGCCTTCGATGTTGCTCAGGTAGGCGGTGGAGTTGGTGGCGATGCTCTCCGCTATGCGGTCGGTCAGCAGCGTGTCCATGGTGCCGTTGGTCTGCTGCCCGTAGAACTTCATCTCGTGCACTTGCATGCGGTTCTGCGTCAGTGTGCCTGTCTTGTCCGTACAGATGACGGTGACGGCACCCATCGTTTCGCAGGCGTGCATCTTGCGCACCAGGTTGTTGGTGTCGAGCATGCGGCGCATATTCAGCGCCAGACTCAGCGTGACGCTCATCGGCAGCCCTTCGGGCACGGTGACCACCACCAAGGTGACGGCCAACATAAAGTATTTCAGCACTATCTGTGCCACTTGCATGTATTGGTGCCAACCTGTGAGCTCGTTGGTCTGGAAGTAGAGGTAGAGTTCGCGTGAGACGAAGCCTACGAAGGTAAGACCTGCCACAATGAAGCCTATTTTGCCTATCAGGTTTGCCAGACGTGTCAGCTGTATGTTGAGCGGAGTCTCCTCCTCGGTCTTCTCGGTAGCTTGCCGTGCCACCTTGCCAATCTCTGTGGCGTCGCCCACCAGCTTCACCTCCATGATGCCGTGACCGTCGACCACGGTGGTTCCGCGCATCACTTGATTCGATGGGTAGGTTGACTCCTTGTCGAACAGACTCTCGTCGGTGGTCTTCTCCACCATGGGCTCTCCTGTGAGCGACGACTCGTTAATCTGCATCGACACCGCCTCCAGCAACACGCCGTCGGCGGGAATCTCCTCGCCATTCTCCAACATCACGATGTCGCCTACGACCACCTCTTTGCGCGGAATCTCACGCACAGAGCCGTCGCGGATTACCCGCACGGGCGTTTCCTCGTTGGAGGCGTTCAGCAGGTCGAATTTCTTGCCGGCGTCATACTCGAAGTAGAATCCGATGCCTGTGGCCATGAAGATGGCGAAGATGATGCCTATCGTCTCGGCGTACTCGTTCTCGATGATGGAGATGACGAGTGAGAGGAAGGCTGCGAAGAGCAGAATCTTGATGATGGGGTCCTTGAACTTTTCGAGGTAGAGTTTCCATACCGACTCTTTCTTGGGTGGTGTGAGGAGGTTGGAGCCGTGTTGTTGGCGACTCTCGTTCACTTGTTGTTCGTTTAATCCTTGGTACTTGAAGTCTTGTGTCAACATGTTATAAGTCTGTTTCGTTTATACCTTATTATATATAGGAGTGAAGTCTGTCCCAGTTTGTCTTGCGGCAGCCGTCTTAGCACCCCATTGTTTCGCGATAGAAGTCGAGCATCCCGAAGATTTCCTCCCGGGTGGCGGTCTGGTTGATGCGGATGTCGCCAATCTCGCCCAGAAGGGTGAAGTTGATGATGCCGGTCTGGTTCTTCTTGTCGTGCGTCATGAACTCGTAGAGGCGGTCGTACTGTTTGCAGTCGAAGAGGAACGTGCCATAGTGGTCCTTGATGAACTGCACCGTCTGCCGAAGTTTGTCCTTCGGGAATCCCGTCTTCACGCACGAGAAGTAGAGCTCGCACACCAGTCCCCATGCCACGGCGTAGCCATGAAGTCGTGGATGACCCTGTTCCAGTGCGAGGCTCTCGAAGGCGTGCCCTACGGTATGGCCCAGGTTCAGTGTCTTGCGGATGCCCTTTTCACGCGGGTCTTGCTCCACGATGTGTTCCTTTATCCGCACAGACTGTCCTATCAAGCGTTGCAGGGTGGGGTAGTCTGGTCTGTCGAGGTCGAAGTTGACCAGCTCTGCCCAATGCTCCACGGTGCTGATGAGGCCGTGCTTCAGCATCTCGGCGTAGCCCGAGCAGAGGTTCTCGCGGTCCAGCGACTTGAGGAACTCCGCGTCGATGATGACACTGTCGGCAGGGGCGAAGGCTCCCACCTCGTTCTTCAGACCATCGAAGTTGATGCCCGTCTTTCCGCCCACGGCAGCGTCCACCATCGCCAGCAGTGTGGTGGGTATGTTGATGAAAGGAATGCCTCGCTTGAAGGTAGCGGCCGCGAATCCGCCAAGGTCTGTCACCATGCCGCCGCCTAGGTTGATGAGTAGCGAGTGGCGTGTGGCCCCGTGTTCGCTCAGCTCTTTCCATACACAGGCTAGCGTGTCGATGGTCTTGCAGACGTCGCCCGCCCCGATGACGATGGTGCGTGCCACCTTCAGTGGGTCGTAAAGAGCCACGAGCGGGAGACAGAGTTGCCGTGTGTGCTCGTCTGTCAGCACAAACACCTTGTCGAATTCCACCCGTTGCATGGCTTCGCCGAGGCTTTGCTCCAAACTTTCTGATAGGATGATTTTCTGTTTCTTCATGATGCGCCAAGTTTCGGGCAAAGGTATAACTAATAATCCAAACCATGGCCACCGATTATAGCATATTAACTACTGGCGTGTGGAAAACTTGTCATCTCGTGCTCTCACGTTCTCGCATCGCAATGCCGCATTCGTCTATAAGATTCTCCCGTTTATCGATTTTTAGTCTTTTTAGACGACTATTTATTTAAACTATCCGCCCCTACCTTGGTCAAAAAAGCATTGAAACCAATAACTCTTACCAAAAAGACATGAAAAAAGTAGTTTTTTCTCTGTTGATGACCTTTGCCGGGTTGGCTTCGCTGCAGGCGCAGTCGGGAAAGGTCACGGTGTCCGGTACCGTATGGGACGCCGAAGAGAACAGCCCTATTGAACAGGCTACCGTACAGATATTGTCCATGCCGGACAGTGCCTACGTCAACGGTCATGTGAGCCTGAAAGGAGGCCGGTTCACCCTGCCTGCCGTCAACCCCGGCAAATATCTGCTCAAAGTTTCCTATGTGGGATACACCTCGCAATGGAAGGACCTGAAGCTGACGGCTTCCAAACCGACTGTCAATGTAGGCCGCATCTCGCTCTACAACGACGGCATCGTGATGAAAGAGGCCGTGGTGACGGCTGAGGCCCCGCAAGTGCAGGTGGTGGAAGATACCTTAGTATATAACAGTTCGGCCTACCGCGTTCCCGCAGGCTCCGCGTTGGAAGAACTGGTGAAGAAGCTCCCTGGCGCTGAGGTGGACTCCGAAGGCAACATCACCGTGAACGGAAAGACAATCAGTAAGATATTGGTCGACGGAAAGGAGTTCTTCGGCAACAAGAAAGAGATGGCCATGAAGAACCTGCCCGTGGAGATGGTGGACAAGCTGAAGGCCTACGACAAGAAGTCCGACCTGGCCCGCATCACTGGCATCGACGATGGTGAAGAGGAGACAGTACTCGACCTCACCGTGAAGAAAGGCATGAAACAAGGATGGTTTGGAAACGCCGACCTGGCAGGTGGTACTGAAGACCGCTATTCGGGCAAGTTGATGGTGAACCGCTTCACTGACACACAGCAAGCAACCATCATGGGCTCCATGAACAACACCGGCGAGGCAGGCTTCGGTCGACGTGGCGGTGGGTTCGGCGGCAACAATGGTCTCACTACCAAGAAAGAGGCCGGATTCAACTTCGCCCTCACTACAAATAAGTTGGAGTTTGGCGGCAATGTAAGCTACGACTATAACTACAACGACCGCCGCAACAAGACGGCATCGGAGACCTTCCTCGAGGCAGGTAACTCATTCAGCAACTCACTGGGCGTGAACCTCTCTCGCAAGACAAACTTCCGTGGAGACTTCCGCTTGGAGTGGAAACCAGACACGATGACCAACATCATCTTCCGTCCGAACTTCACTATTGGTGACAGTTGGAGCGGCAGCGACTCCAAGTCGGCCACCTTCAATGCCGACCCTTACACGGACGGTGTGACAGACCCCATCAACCAACTGGACGATGCGACGCTCTCCTCCATACGCGTGAACTCGCAGACCAACCAATCCGTAAGCGACGGCAAATCACAATCTTTCAACGGAGAACTGCAGTTTAACCGCAAGCTCAGCAGCACCGGCCGCAACATCACCTTGCGTGGAACGGCAGCCTACACTAACAACGAGAATGAGCAAATCTCGCAGTCGCGCATCGATTACTATATGTTGGGGGACTCGGTGAAGTATACCAACCGATTTGTTACCACTCCGACGAAGAACTATGACTACTCGGCGCAGTTGACCTACAGCGAACCCTTGTGGCGTGCCACCTTCCTGCAACTGAGCTATAAGTATCGCTACAAATATTCCAAGAGCGACCGCTCTACCTACGACATCGGCGACTTCACGTTCCCCACGCTGCCTACCGGCTACGACGACCCGAACAACTACAACGCAGACCAGAGCAAGTTCGCCGAGTACAAGAACTACATCCACGAGATTTCCGCCAGCTTGCGCTTCATCCGCGAGAAATATCAGTTGAACGTCGGAGTCACCTTGATGCCGCAGACTTCCAAAATGAGCTACATCAAAGGAAAGGTGGACACCATTGTCAACCGCTCGGTGACAAACTTCACCCCGACGGTGCGCTTCCGTTACCGCTTCGACAAGCAGACACGCCTGCGCATTACCTACCGAGGCTCCACGAGTCAGCCCTCCATGTCCGACCTGTTGGATGTGACCGACGACTCCAATCCGCTGAACATCTCTCGTGGTAATCCGGGACTGAAGCCTTCGTTCAACAACAACTTGCGCCTGGAATTCAATACCTACAACCAGGATCGCCAGCAAGGCATCAACCTGCACTTGAATTTCACCAATACGCTGAACAGCATCAGTAACAAGGTGATCTACGACAGCAATACCGGTGGACGTATCACCCAACCTGAGAACATCAATGGCAACTGGAATACCAACATGTTCTTCGCCTTCTCGTCCGCCCTGCCACGTAACAAGAAGTTCTCCTACAACTCCTTCACCATGGCGAGCTACAACAACATGGTGGGATTCCTGAGTCAGAACAAGGCGGACGCGCTTAAGAATACCACGCGTAACATGACGCTGAGCGAGCGACTCAGTGGAGGTTACCGCAACGATTGGTTCGACTTCAACATCAACGGATCCATCAGTCACAGCCGGGTGCGCAGCTCCTTGCAGAAGAGCAGCAACATGAACACCTACGACTTCTCATACGGAGCTGAGTCGAACATTCAGTTCCCGTGGAACATGACCCTCTCCACGAGCATCTCCAACAGTTGCCGCCGTGGATACAGTTCAGCGGACATGAACCGCGACGAGTTGGTGTGGAATGCGCAACTGTCTCAGAGCTTTCTGAAGGGCAACGCTGCCACGCTCTCGCTGCAGGTGTTCGACATCCTGCACAACCAGAGCAACATCAGCCGCAGTATCACCGCTTCGCAGCGTCGCGATACAGAGTATAACAGCATCAACAGCTACTGCATGCTCCACTTCATCTATCGTCTGAACATCTTCGGCAGCAAGGAAGCCCGCAAACACATGCGTGAGATGCGAGGTCGTGGCGGCGACTTCGACGGCCCCGGCGGCGGTCCTGGCGGTTTCGGTGGACCTCCTCCCGGAGGCTTTGGTGGCGGTCCCGGTGGCCGTGGCCCCATGTAATCCCCATGGATTTGTCGCGCACGACTTCTTCTTAAAGCGTCGCTCTTAAACAGCCCATCGCAGATTTATCGCAAAAGAAGTTTTGCCGGCACCAAGATATTAGCCCCCCCCCAGAAAGAGCCTTATCGTCTACCAAGTACGGTAAGGTTCTTTCTGGGTATGCTCATTCTAGCCGGTCAGTGGAAAAGAATTATACCCCAGTTCGGGATAAGAAAACGATAAAATATTAAGAGAAAAAAGTTGGTAGTTTAATCAAAACTTTGTATCTTTATAGCTGAAAACCAAACAA
>CAVINS010000033.1:13809-39125 GCA_963643925.1 Bacteroidaceae bacterium | reverse complement strand
CTGTACGGCTTCGAAGAAGTCTCTTCGCATCTCCGGCTTTCTGTCTGCGGGGCGGTTCCGGCGAAGGCCTTTTTCGGTTGCCACACTCTTCGTCTTTTTGCCTTTTAGTCTTTGAATAACTAAACAACAAAACATAAAACCTTCAATACTTATGCCTTCGTCCCAAATAAAACTCGGAGCCGTGGTCCTCCGTAACAATTATCCTGCAAAACGTTTGGAAGTTAAGGAAATAGAGTGTAACTTAGCGCAGTGAAACTTAGGAACTGTAAACTGACACCGATATGAAGAAGACGATGCTCTCAATGGCGATGGTTGCTGTCGCACTCGCTGGTTGCTCCAACGAAGAAAACAACCCGGCGGACTATGTACCCGAAGGGACTCCCATCCGGGTGAATACCTACGTGGCCGACATGGAGACACGGGCGGGCTACGACGAAAGTAACGGACCATCGGGATTCTACATCTCGATAGTGAACAGCTTCAACCAAAAGTATAGCTACGATGCGTGGATGGCTTACAACAGCACGACGAAGGCCTGGGAGTCGTTCGACGCGAAGAACACATCCACGGCTATGCCTATGTATTGGGCAGGCGACAAGAATCAGGTGCAGGTAACAGCGGCCACATTCGCAGCCGACGAGATGGCGACAGGGCTGGGAGTGGAGAGCGACCAGACGGACGAGGCCAAATACAACAGCTCGGACAAGTTGGTGATGAAGACCACGGACGTGACTCCCTCTGCCCAAGGCATCGATGTGAAGCTGGAGCACCTGATGGCGAAGGTGAAGGTGGAGATAGACCTGGGCGAGGACGACGATTACCAGACGAACCCGCTCTCGAAAGTGACCATAGGAGGCACGGAGCTGAAGCGTGTCTGCGATGAGACGACCTACGCGTTCACCAGTCTGGATCCAGCCACGGTAGGGAATATCACTCCCTGGGAGAGCGCCTTCACGCCGACGGACAAGGCTGCAACCCCCATGGTAAATGCCAAGGTCTGCTATGAGGCCATCCTCGTGCCGCAGACTGTGGCTGACGGCAAATTTACCGTAAGCTTCACGCTGGATGGCAAGAAGGAGTTCCGCTGGACCTCGGAGAAAGCGGTGAAGCTTGACTCCAACTACGAGTACACGCTGAGCCTGCGCCTCTATGGCGACAAGCTGCTGCTGGGCAATGTCGCAGTGGACACATGGGGCCAGAAAGACTTGAGCGGTGGCGTGGTGGAAGTGTATATACCTACGTACACAGCGACCGAGGCCGGGCATCTGGATGAGGCTGCGATAACGAAAGCCCTCAGAGGCGGCACGAAGCTGACAATCGTGGGCCCGGTTAACAAAGCCGACGTGAACGCTTTGCGGAATAACGAAACCATCACCTACCTCGACCTGACGAAAGTCACGGCTGCGGCGGGGTATTCCGTAAACAATATAAGTTTTGATTCTTTTTCATCCTTGAGAGGTAAGCTGGAGACGGTAAAGATGCCGGAGACGCTGACTGTCATTGCTTATGATTGCTTCTATCATTTTGATAATCTCAAAAACGTCACTCTGCCTGACGGATTAACATCTATAGAAGATCGTGCATTCATTGGATGCAAAGAGCTTAAGGAAGTAAAGCTGCCTTCCGAGTTAACGTCCATAGGAGAGCTGGCATTCGGGTCATGTTATTCTCTTAAAGAGATAACCATACCTTCAAAGGTAAAACAAATTTCAAAAATGACTTTTTCTAGTTGCTATAATCTAAAGAAGATTATATGTGACGGACCAATAACGAATATCGGTGACGAGGCATTTTACGAATGTAGAGACCTCACAGATTTGTATCTTGTGGAATGTACAGCATTGCCGGCTATAGGAACCGATGTATTCAACTTCGGCAAAAACGTAAAGGTTCACCTGAGCGAGAGCCTCTACAATAGCGTAACTGCCGCTTCCACTACCTGGAGCGGAGCAACCTTCATCAAGGACTGATAACCCATCCGCAGGCTATAGCGGGGGAGTGCGAAAGCTTCCTCCCCGAAGCCCATGGTGCAGGAAATAATCCGGCGGGTCGAGAGGAACGCTCCCCTTGGCCCGCTTCGTTTGTCTATGAAAGTCTCCCCCGCTGCCTCGGTATCTCAGTTAAAAATGAGTTTGCGCCTGTCGCCAAGTGTCGTCAGATATTCCTGAAACTGATTTTTCTCGCGCCAACTCGGCGTTGGACCCCGAGACCACCGATGGACTGGCGAAACCCTATTACGAGGCGGTCGTCGGTACGCTGCTGACGAAGAACGACCCGCGTTACAACCCGGTGCTCATAGGGTGTTACAGCTACCTTGGCTACTGCTACCTGGTGGTGGAGAACTATGATGAAAAAAAGTCTGCACCCTGTCAGCTATTGCTATCAAGGTGCAGACCTTATATTATATAAGTGAGCTCGCTGAGTCCTATTTGCCCAACTGACTGTCGATGATGCGAATCTTCTCCGACACCACCTCGAGGTCGGCTTTCAGCTTCTCCACCTTGCGGGTGACTTCGTTCATCAGGCTGTTGCCCTTCTTCGACGAACTGCTGAGGAAGCCCAGGTTGTTCTCGTAGGTCTGTATCTCGCTCTTCATGTTCTCGTAGTTGCGCACGAGCTTTTCGCGCTCCTTGTAGAGGGAGTTGCTCTCTTTGTCGGCGATGTCCTTGATGTTGGACCTGAAGCTGTTGAGTCTCTTACGCGAGGCGTTCATGTTGAGCTTGTCGAAGAGTTCGTCCACCAGGCTGTGGAATTCCTTGAAGAGGCGGTCCTTCTCCTTGAAGGGCACGTGGCCTATCTCGTT
Organism: Bacteroidaceae bacterium; assembly: GCA_963643925.1. GTDB lineage: Bacteria > Bacteroidota > Bacteroidia > Bacteroidales > Bacteroidaceae > Phocaeicola_A. The sequence goes on along the minus strand of CAVINS010000033.1, from coordinate 36,322 downwards.
CCACTCCTTTATCCACTGGCGCACTTGGCTGTTGGTCTCTTCGTCGGCGTTGTCGGTGTCGACGGCTCTCAGCTTACGGATGATCTCCTTCTTCTGGGTCAGGTTGTCCTGCTCCACTGAGCGTTGCGACGACGAGGCTTTGCCCTTCTGCTCGAAGAAGTAGTCGCAGGCGGCGATGAAGCGCTTCCAGATGGTCTCTGAGTACTTCTGCGGCACCGGACCTATGGTCTTCCACTCCTTCTGCAGCTTGGCCAGCTTGTCCGCCGTCTGTTTCCAGTCGGTGCTGTCCTTCAGCGCCTCGGCTTTCTCGCAGAGGGCTTTCTTCTTCTCCAGATTGTCGGTGAACTGACCTTTGGCGGTCTTGATGAACTCGCTCTTGCGCTTGAAGAAGTCGTCGCAGGCGGCACGGAAGCGTTCGAAGATCTTCACGTTCATCTTCTGCGGGGCGAAGCCGATGGTCTTCCATTTGGCCTGCAGGGCGATGACCTCCTGCGTCTTGGTGTTCCAGTCGGAGAAAGACTTCAGCTGGTCGTATTCGATGGTTTCCACAATCTCGCAGATCACTGTCTTCTGGTCGAGGTTGTATTGCTCTTTCTCTTTCAGTTCCTCAAAGTGTGCCTGGTGTTTGCGGTTGATGACGGTGGACGCCGCCTTGAAGCGTGTCCATATCTCTTCGCGGAGCTCCTTGGCCACGGGGCCTGTGTCGCGGTACTCCTGGTGCAACTTCTGCAGTTGATGGAAGGCGGAGATGACATCGGGTTCGTCGGCCAGCTTCTCCACTGCCTCGCAGAGGGCCGTCTTGATGGCGAGGTTCTTCTTGAAGTCGTACTCGCGGAACTCGCTGTTGAGTTTCAGCAGGTCGTAGAACTTCTCCACGTACATCTGGTACGACTTCCACACCTCGTTCACCTTGCCGGCGGGAATCAGCTTCGTGTCGTTCCACTGTTGCTGCAGCTGCTTGAACTCGTTGTAGGCCTTGTTGGCGCCGTCGGGGCTTTCCACTATCTCTTTCAGACGGTCGATGATGGCGAGCTTCTTCTGCAGGTTCTCCTCCTTCAGGTGTTCCTGCTCTTGGTTGTAGATGCTGCGTTTGCGCTTTATCTCCATCATGATGCTCTTGTATTCTTCCTCCTGGGCGTCGGGCTGTGCCACGAAGGCGCTTTCCTCGCCGCCGTTGTCGATGAATGCTTTGCGGGCGGCTTCCACCTCGGCGTTGTGCATCTTGTAGAAACATTGCTTCAACAAGTCCACCTCCTGTCTGTTTAAGTTCTCAGTCTCTTGGGCGATTTCTTTCAGTCGCTCTATCACCTCCGCTTTGCTTTTGGGCGCGACCAATGCTGGGGCTTCAGCCTCCGTTTCAGTTTCTGTCGCCTCGATAGCCGTAGCGTCGGTTTCTGTGGCAGCTTGCGGGGCGTCTTGGGGGGATGCCGCCTGTACCTTGTCTGCTTCCATGGGGTCTTGTTGCAAGATCTCCTGTGTGTCGTGAGTGTCCGTCATCATCTGTAGTTTATTAGTTGGGGTTAACCCTGAATGTTTAATGGTGACAAATTAAGGCAATATTTTTGAAAAATCATAAAGATGGGCGGATTATTTCAAAAAATCATGCTAAAAGCACCGTCACACCCATGTAAATCATCATGCCGATGATGTCGTTGGTGATGGAGATGAAGGGTCCGGTGGCTATGGCGGGGTCTATTTTCAGCTTCTCGAGCGTCATGGGCACCAGGGTGCCGAAGATGGAGGCGAACATCACCACTGCAAACAGACTGATGGAGACGGAGTAGGTGACGGTGGCCATGCTGCCAAAACGCAAAAAGTTGTAGACATAGACGAGCATGGAGATGATGGTGGCGTTGATGAGGGCCACCACGGACTCCTTCGCCACCTGCTTGATGGTGTTGCCGGAGTCGAGCGAGCTGTTTGCCAAGCCCTGCACCACGATGGCGGACGACTGGGTTCCCACGTTACCGCCGGTGCCGCCTATCAGAGGAATGTAGAGCGCCATTTCGGGGTGGGCGGCGAAGGTGGTGTCGAAGTTGCCCAATATCATGGAGTTGCCTATGCCGCCTATCATGCCGATGAGCAACCACGGCAGGCGCGCAGTGGTCTGGCGCAACACGTTGTCGTGTGTCTCCACGTCGGTGGACAAACCGGATGCCAACTGATAGTCGCGTTCGGCTTGCTCGCGAACCTCGTCCATGGCGTCGTCCACGGTGATGCGGCCTACCAGACGCCCGATGCTGTCCACTACGGGCAGCGCCACCAGGTCGTACTTCTCGATAATCTGCACCACATCGTCGATAGGAGTGTCCACCCGCACGGATACGGGGTCTTTCTTCATCACGTGTTTCACCTTCGATACCGAGGGGCTGGTGATCATCTTCTTCAGCGGAAACACGCCGCGCAAGCGCTCGTCGTCGTCCACCACGTAGACGTAGTATATCTCGTCCATGTCCTCGGCCTGCAGCCGCATTTCGCGCAGGCACTCGGGCATACTCCAGTTCTCGTTCACCACCACCATCTCGGTTCCCATCAGTCCGCCGGCGGTGTCTTCGTCGTACTTCAGCAGGTCCACGATGTCGCCCGCCTGTTCGATGTCCTCGATGTGCGACAGTACCTCTTCCTGCTTTTCCTCGTCCATGTCGCGAATGATGTCCACGGCATCGTCGGAGTCCATGTAGTCGACGAAGCGCTTGGCGATGGTCTCCGAGGGGAGCACGTCGAGGTACTTCTTGCGGGTGCTCTCGTCCATCTCCACCAGCACGTCCGCCGCCGTCTCGTTGTCGAGCAGGTGGAATATCTGTCGCGCCTCCTCGGGGTCCAGGTCGTCGCACAGTTCGGCGATGTCCGCAGGGTGGAGGTTGGCGACTTCTTCGGTGAGGGTGGCTGTGTCTTTCTGCTCCAGCAACTCCTCTATGTGGTTGATCTGTTCTTTTTCCATAGGTCTGTCACTTGCTGTTGTCCGCCGTTGCCTGCAGGTAGGGCTGCACCTTGTTGGTGAGCTCGATGAACTGTTGCACCGACAGTTGTTCGGGACGCTTGTTGAAAATCTCTTCTGCGCAGAGCGGACATTCCTTGCCGAGGATGGGCTTTATGGAGTTGCGCAGTGTCTTGCGGCGTTGGTTGAAGGTGGTCTTCACGATTTGCTTGAAGAGCTTCTCGTCGCACCCTAGAGAGGTGGTGTCGTTGCGCGTCATGCGGATGACGGCGCTCTTTACCTTGGGGGGCGGGTTGAAGACCTGCTCGCTCACCGTGAACAGATACTCCACGTGGTACCACGCCTGTATGAGTACGCTCAGTATGCCATACGTCTTGCTGCCAGGCCCTGCCGCTATGCGCTCCGCCACCTCTTTCTGTATCATGCCCGTGCAGCAGGGTATCAGCTCCTTGTTATCCAGCATCTTGAAGAATATCTGGCTGGAGATGTTGTAGGGATAGTTGCCGGTGAGCACGAAGGGGCGGCCGTCGAACAGCGTGTCGAGCCGCATGCGCAGGAAGTCTCCCTCGATGAGGTCGTCGCCCAGCTCGGGGAAGTGTTCCTGCAGGTACTCGATGGACTCGGTGTCTATCTCCACCACCTTCAGCTGCCGTTGCTTGGGCAGCAGGTATTGGGTGAGCACGCCCATGCCGGGGCCCACCTCCAGGACGGGCGTCTGGGGACAGGTGTCCACGGTGTCGGCAATGGCCTGAGCGATACTGAGATCCTTCAGGAAGTGTTGCCCCAGGAATTTCTTTGGTCTGACTGTTCCCATAGATTTATTCTCGATTTTAGTATGACAATGTTCTTTAATCCTACTATCTTTGCAGCGTGCAAAGGTACGTATTAAATATCAATATTCAATTTATTTAGGAGCGGATATAGTTGAAAAAGGTTGTCTATTCCATACTGAAGGTAGTCTTCCCGCTGCTGTTGGGCGGCGCGATACTCTACTGGACCTATCGTGACTTCGACTGGGCCAAGGTGGAGCAGGTGCTGCTGCACGGCATGGACTACGGGTGGATGCTGTTGTCCCTCGTCTTCGGGGTGATGAGCCACGTGCTGCGCGGATGGCGTTGGCGACTCGCATTGGAGCCTATGGGCGAGCATGCCCGCTCGGGCAACTGTGTGAACGCCATCTTCATCTCCTACGCCGCCAACCTGGTGATTCCCCGCATCGGCGAGCTCTCCCGCTGTGCCGTGCTCTCCCGCTACGACGGCGTCTCCTTTGCCAAGTCCGTGGGCACGGTGGTGACGGAACGGCTCGTCGACATGGTGTGCGCCATGATCATCACCGGCGTGGTGCTGCTGTCGCAGGTGAACGTGTTCCGCTCCTTCTTCCACGAGACGGGAACCGACTTCCATGCCGTAGGCGACAGACTTGCCTCCGCCAACTTCTACATCATCGTGGTCTGCGTGTTGGCTATCTGCCTGCTGGCGTACCTGCTGGTGAAGCGCGTGGCGATACTGGGCCGTGTGAAGGGAATGATGAAAAATATCTGGGAAGGGGTGCTCTCCATCCGCAAGGTGAAGAACCCTCCGCTATACCTATTATATACTATGGCCATCTGGGTGTGCTACGTGCTCCACTTCTACCTCACGTTCTACTGCTTCGACTTCACCGTGCAGCTCGGTCTGATGGCGGGCATGGTGATGTTCGTGGTGGGCAGCATCGCCGTGGTGGTGCCCACACCCAACGGTGCCGGTCCGTGGCATTTCGCCGTCATCTCCATGATGGTGCTCTATGGCGTGGGACAAGAGGAGGCGGGAATATTTGCCCTCCTGGTGCACGGAATACAAACTTTATTGATAATTTTGTTGGGAATTTACGGAATGGCGGCTTTGCCGTTCACTAATAAAACTAATAGCTTATGAAAACAATTCAGTCTTTGGCTCCACAGAATGTGTGGAAGCACTTTTATGAACTGACGCAGGTTCCACGTCCGTCGGGACACTTGAAACCCGTGCAGGACTTCTTGGTACAGTTTGGTAAGACCATCGGTGTGGAGACCATCCTCGACGAGGCCGGCAACGTAATCTACCGCAAGCCCGCCACTCCGGGCATGGAGGATTGCAAGGGAGTCATCTTGCAGGCACACATGGACATGGTTCCGCAGAAGAACAACGATAAGGTACACGACTTCGAGAAAGACCCCATCGAGACCATCATCGACGGCGATTGGGTGAAGGCCAACGGCACCACCCTGGGCTCCGACGACGGCATGGGCGTGGCCGCCATCATGGCTGTGATGGAGGACGACACCCTGAAGCACGGTCCGCTGGAGGCCCTCATCACCGCCGACGAGGAGACGGGCATGTATGGTGCCTTCGGCCTGAAGGCCGGCGAACTGAATGGCGAGATCCTGCTCAACCTCGACTCCGAGACCGAGGGCGAGCTCTTCATCGGTTGTGCAGGCGGCGTGGACGTGACGGCGACCCTGCAGTACAAAGAGGTGGAGACCGACCCCGAGGACATCGCCCTGAAGGTGACCCTGAAAGGTCTGCGCGGCGGACACTCCGGACTGGAGATAAACCAAGGACGCGCCAACGCCAACAAGCTGATGGCACGCTTCGTACGCGAAGCTATCGCTTCGGACGAGGCTCGTTTGGTAAACTGGAATGGCGGCAACATGCGCAATGCCATCCCGCGCGAGTGCGAGGTGGTGATCACACTGCCTGCCGACAATGAAGAGGACGTGATGGACTTGGTAGCATACTGCGAGAAACTCTTCAACGAAGAATTCCAGGCAACCGAGACACCTATCTCCTTCAAGGCCGAGAAGGTGGCCCTGCCCGCTACGGAGGTGCCCGAGGAGATTCAGGACAACCTGGTGGACGCCATCTTCGCTTGCCAGAACGGCATCATGCGTATGATTCCTACCAAACCCGATACGGTGGAGACTTCTTCCAACCTTGCCATCATCAACATCGGCGGCGGCGAGGCATCGTTCCAGGTGTTGGTGCGCAGTTCGTCCGACTCCATGAAAGAGTATCTGGCCACTTCGCTCGAGAGCTGCTTCTCTATGGCAGGCATGAAGGTGGAGATGTCCGGAAGCTACTCCGGTTGGGATCCCAACATGGAATCGCCCATCCTGAAGGCGATGGTGAAGTCCTACCACGAGCAGTTTGGCGAGGAAGCCCGCGTGGTCGTCATTCACGCCGGACTGGAGTGCGGCATCATCGGTGCCACCATGCCGGGCTTGGACATGATTTCCTTCGGACCGACGTTGCAGTCGCCCCACTCACCCGCTGAGCGTGTGTTGATACCTTCCGTGGCGAAGTTCTACGACTTCCTGGTAGCTACGCTTGCCAACACTCCGAAGAAAGCCTGACACCCCGCAAGCACACAGCTGCTTGCTGACGATACAGCACAACGGGCTGCTTCTCCCCATCATCGTGGGACGGGCAGCCCGCTTTGCATCTGGAGGAGCATCCATTAGCATCTAGGCTTCCGCCGCATGCCGAGATATTTTATTGAGAAGGCATCTGAAGGACGATAACTCGGCATCTCCTTGAAACGAGAAGCCAAGCGGCGAAAGCCGCTTGCCGTGCCTCCCCGCTGAGGCTGCTTTGTAGGCGGAATGTCAGCTCTTTATGCTTTTTTATTTGGAATTGTGTGTGGTGGTAGGAGGCGATCCCCTATATTTGTAGGAAATATTAAATAGGTACGGATATGAAATATACCATTTTGTTGACATCGATAGTTTGCTGCCTGGTGTGGGGGACAGCCGCCAAAGCAGAGTCGTACGAGAAACTGTGGGCGCAAGTGGAGGCGAACCTTCGGAAAGACCTGCCCAAATCGGCGGTCCAATCGGCGCTCGCCATCTACCAAAAGGCGCAGAAGGAGCACAACGCTCCGCAGATGATGAAATCCTATCTGGTGATGACGGACGCCCGCTGTCGCATCTCCCAGGACAGCCTGCAGGTGGACATCGACGGTCTGAAGCGCTGGGCCGCTGCAGAGCAGGACTCCGTCGATGCCGCCGTACTCTATAGTCTCTTGGGCGAGATGTGCCAGAAGCACGACCCCACCGCCGACTGGCGCACATACCTCATGCGCTCGGTGCAACCCATGAATGCCTTGGGCAACCGCTCCGCCAAGGCCTTTCTCCCCATGGTGGAGCTGGGCGATGGCAGCCAACGCTACGAGCAGAACCGCATGTACCCGGTGCTGGCGCGGCGGGCGATAAAAATCTTGGGGAATTCCAATTACGAAGACAGGACGAAGACGAGAGGCCAACTATACGATAATCTGCAACGCTATTTCCTCGCCCGTGGCGAACGGGAGGCCTATGTGCTGACGGCGGTTGACTCCATTGGTCAACTACCGAACTCGGATGACAGCCTGCGCATACAACGTTACCGTCGGCTGATAGCTAAGTATGGCGATGTGGAGACGATCGTAGAGGCATACGAAAGGTTGGCATCGCTCTTGAGCGACTCAAAGAAATGTCTTGAGGCAATGGATTTGTTGGAAGAGGGTATACGCCGATTCCCCAAATACAGGTGCACCAACAAACTAAGGAATGCAAGGACGAAATTGCTGGCATCCTCGCTGTCTCTCCATCCGGGAGACATGTATCCGGGCAAACCACATGCTTTTACGGTGTCTTACCGCAACCTGTCGGCTTTTGACTTGAACGTTTATAAACTGGATGTGGACGATTCCAATAAAATATGGATGTATGATGCCGAGGATGCTTATTGGAAAAACCGGGAAACACTTTACAAGACCGAACACTATACCTTAAAGCCTACATCGGATTTGATAGGAAAGGACACTGCACTGATGGTTACCATCCCCGAAGAAGGATACTATCGGTTGGAGGCTGTCCCCGTGAAGCCCTACTATGGCAAGTGCTGCACCGAGAAAATCCTGGTTCACGTCTATGCGCTGAATGTGATAGTGGGAAGCCGTTTCCATAACGTGACTCATGCGATGGTAATAGACCGGATGAGTGGCAAGCCCGTGCCGAATGCCAACGTGGAGTTCTATGCTTACTCACAAGGGAAATACACCAAATCCGGCAAGGATATGTATGCGGACAGCGAAGGACTGTTGAGTTGGACTACCGACGAGACCGACGTGCAAAGGCGGCTGACCCACATTCGCGCTACGACTGAAGGGAGGACGTGTATGCCATTGCTCTCCATAGCGAGAGGCAATGTGGTGGTCACTGCTGAGAAAGAAAAATTCCGACTTGCCATCTATAGCGACAGGGGAGTTTATCGCCCCGGACAGACTGTTTACGTCTCGGGTATCCTGTTCTCACAGAAGGGCGACAGCCTCTCGGTGCAGGAAGCCAAGCAAATAAACCTCACGCTAAAGGATGTCAATGGGAAAGCCATCGGCCACAGTATTGTGTCGACCAACGATTTCGGATCGTTCAAGACAACCTTTACCTTGCCGACAGTCTGTCTGAACGGCCGGTTTACATTGGAGGCGGAAGGAGATGGGTGCAAGCATTATGTGAGTTTTCTGGTAGAGGAGTACAAACGCCCGCAATTCGAAGTCAAACTGCATCCGGTTACCGAATTATATAAGGCTGGCGACACATTGTGGATAACAGGAACCGCCACACGCTTCTCCGGAGCTCCCATGCAGCAGGCTGAAGTGGAATATTCCATAGGCAGAAGCGGCAAACGGGACGGCGAATGGAGTCATTCCACCGTACGGACAGACTCCGCAGGGGACTTCCGTTTCCCTATCCCGACGGAACAGTCCGTGGATGACGTGTATAACTACAGTCTGAAGGTGACTTCCATCGATGGTGAGACGCAGAATCTTTCCTCTTCTATATGGGTCCGTGCTTTGCCCTGTCGGATATATCTGTCCGATGCGCCCGCTTATTGGATAAAGGAAGAACCGAGAGAGATGCAACTCGTAGTGAAGAATATGGCTGAATGTCAGGTTGCTACAGAGGTGGAGTATGAAATCTATCGGTTGGAGAAGCGCACCGAAACGGACCTGTTCGGCAACCGCTCGGTTCACTCTACATTGAGGGAACGTCTGCTTGAGGGCCGTCAGACGAGTGGACAACCATTTTGCCTCGATAAGATATACCGACTGCCATCGGACAACTATCGTATGAAAATGCGCGTGAAAGGTGGAGGAACGGAAACTTGCGATTCACTGGACTTCGCGATGCTATCTTTGTCTGATGCCTCATTACCTGCTGGGATGGACTTTTTCGTACACACCAAAACAGATGAAGCCGGTGGAACCCCGATTGTCTATATGGGTACAACAGCCTCGGATTTGTCGGTCTTCTGTTGTACCTATCTAGGTACTGGCAGCAGTTGTGGCCATCTCGTTAGACTGTCCAACGAACTCAAGTCGTGGCCGATACCGCTGAAGGAAACCGAACTGAACAATTACGGAGACTTCATTGTGGCCTATTTCGCTTTTGCGAAGAATGGTAGGTTGAGTGAATACAGAACTGTGGTGGAGAAGCCGATACCGGACAAACGGTTGAAACTGAAATGGAAAACTTTCCGGGACCATCTCACGGCTGGAGGAAGCGAAGAGTGGAGACTGCAGGTGCTGAACAAGGACGGACAGCCGGCAACGGCAGAAATAATGGCCGCACTCTATGATGCTTCGTTGGATAAGAACTTCAACTCCTCGGTGTGGCGCATACCTTATAATATATATAGGAGTACACCTTACTATTTGGGTATGCGGATGCTGAGGCAGATGGAATACTATATGGCCGTAAACTTCAAGACGGAGAAACTGATCTGCAGCGATTGGAACTATACAAAACTGGTGTCTCCTTTTGGACGCATGGATTATGGTTTGCATGGAAAGATGATGTTACGGTCTGCCAATCGGATATCTCTGATGAGCCTGCAGACGGACGCTGCTCCCAAGAAAGTCAGCGCCGTTGCAGCTAGACTCGAGGTCAATGAAGACATGACTGGTTCTGTGGGCGCAACTGCTCAAGACGATATGGTGGAAGAACGCGATTTGTCCGCCGATGCCGCTCCCCGCACCAACTTTGCCGAGACAGCCTTCTTCTATCCTCAGCTCCGTACGAACGGGCAGGGCGAGGTGGACATTGTCTTCACACTGCCCGAGAGTCTCACCACCTGGCACCTGAAAGGCTTGGCCCACAACAAGGCCATGGACTGCGCCGTGCTCGATACACTGGCGGTGGCTTCCAAGGAATTCATGCTGCAGGCCTCACTGCCACGCTTTCTCAGGGTGGGGGATAAGGCGACCCTCTCAGCGACCCTCTCCAACCTCACACAGAAGCAAATCTCTGGCACTGTACGCATGGAACTCTTTGACCCTGTGACGGAGAAGACTTTCCACACGGCACGACAACCGTTCAGCTTGAAGGCCGGCGGCACGATGCCCGTGGCCTTCATCTACCACGTGAGCGCCGACCATCCCGTGATGGCCTGCCGCATGGTGGCCGAGGGCAACGGATACAGCGACGGCGAGCAACACCTGTTGCCGGTGCTCGACAAGAAAGAACCCGTGGTGGAGGCCGTCAGCGTGACGATGACCCAACCTGGCACCCACAACACCGACCTCTCATGCCTCTTCAATAACCAAAGTGCGACGGCCGCAAACCGCCACCTTACCATAGAGTTCACCGGCAACCCCGCTTGGTTGGCGGTGCTGGCATTGCCTTCCGTCGGGTCGCCTTCGGACCACAACGCCTGCTCGCTCTCCGCCGCCTACTATGCCTCGCTGCTCTCCACGTGGATGGTGGAACACAACCCGCGCATCCGCACCCTCATGGACGCTTGGAAAGCACAGGGCGCCAGCGCCCCCGAGGAGACTTTGCAGAGCGAGTTGCAACGCAACCCCGAGCTGAAGGAGCTCCTGCTGGAGGCCTCCCCCTTCGTGGAGGATGCCGACCGAGAGACGCAGCAACGCCGGCTCTGTCGCCAGTTCGACCTCAACACCCTGCGCAACCAGCAAGCACTCTATCTCGCCAAGTTGCATGACCTGCAGACCGACGAAGGTGGATGGAGCTGGTACAAAGGCATGTCCGCCAACCGCTACATGACCCTCACTGTGATGGAGACCCTGCTGCGTGCGAAGTACCTCACCGGTGTGATGAACAGCGATTGTACGGCTATGGTGGACGATGGCTTCCGCTATCTCGACGGTATCGCCCAGAAGATAGAGAAGGAGATGCGCAAGGACAAGCATTACTGGTGGCCCGGCGAGTTCGTCTCCCACTACCTCTATCTGAACCATCTGGCGCAACGCCCGTTGGACAAAGAATTGCAGAAGACCCGCGACTACTTCATGAAGCGACTGAAGGAGACCACCGGACAGATGACCATCTACGGCAAGGCCGTGGCGGCACAGCTGTTCGACACCGATGCCGACGCCTCCCTGCGCGACGATATGGTGAAGACACTGCTCGAGTATAGCGTCGCCACGCCCGAGATGGGCCGCTACTATGACACCTTCCTGGCACAGTACGACTGGAGCGACTATCGCATCCCGACGGAGAGCATGGTGATAGAGACCTTGCAGCGGGTGGGCGGTCACGATGCGGAAGTGGCCGAGATGCGCCAGTGGCTGTTGCAGCAGAAGCGCGTGCAGAGTTGGGACACCCCGCTGAATACCGTCAATGCCGTCTACGCCCTGTTGCTGGATAACGCCTCCCTATTGGCGGACAAACCTATGCCCAAGCTGCACCTCGACGGTGAACGGGTAGGGCAGGAGCCCACCATCGGTCTGAACTCCGTGAAGGAGACCCTTTCGCTGCCCGGCAAGCAGCAGGCACCCCGCACCTTCACCGTGGAGAAGATAGACGAAGGTCTCTCCTACGGAGCCGTCTATGCACGCTACACCGAGGATGTGGACAAGTTGGCCCCCTACGACGAAGGACTCTCTATCCGTCGCGACCTCTATGTGGAGCGCGTGGCAAAGAATGGAACCGAGTGGGAGAAGGTGACCGCCGACACGCAGCTGCGAGTGGGCGACAAAGTGAAGAGTGTGCTGACGCTGAAAGCCGACCGCGACATGGACTTCATTCAGCTGAAGGAGAACCGCGCCTCCTGCATGGAGCCCGTCTCCACGCATTCAGGTTATCGTTGGGGATACTATCTTGCCATAAAAGATGCCACCATGGAGTACTATATGGATAAGCTGACGAAGGGCACCCGCACGTTCGAGAGCTTCTATTACCTGACCATGCCGGGAACCTATGAGATGGGAACCGTGAAAGTGCAGTCTGCCTACGCCCCCGCCTTCGGTGCCCGCACTGGCGGACAGGTGCTCAACGTGCAGCGCTGAGTACCTCAAATCCTAACATGGTTATGTCCCCTATAGGTCAGTAGAGCCTATTTTACAGAAAAGAAGGTTTGCGAAACAACGAGCTATGGCTTCATTGATGGTAGAGCCCTAGGTCAAGTGCCAATGAAGTATACTTCATCGCCCATTGAAGTAATACTTCATTGGCACTTGAAGTATACTTCTCCGGCACTTGAGGTAATACTTCAATTTCCAACGGACCATAGCTCAATGGTCAAAGAGGTCGAGAACTGATGCCCGTACGCTTGCTTTTCGGGGACTGTAAACCCTCTTTTCAGAGACCCTAGGCTCAAGCGCCCGAGACCCTAGGCTCATTTTTCATGGCCGCTCCGGGACTCAACTGCGGAGATTTAGTTGTAGCGGTGTACACCAGTCTTGGCGGTGAGACGGATGTAGCGGTCGCTGTAGGAAGACGATGAGGAGTCGTAGTATTGGCTGTAGAAATCCTCGATGTTCTCGTAGAAGTAACCTGTCAGCACACCGTGCTTCACCTGTATCACGTTGATGCATGAGTAGGAGACATTCCAACGGCTTCCGTACTTCAATTGCAGCACACTGTAGTGATTGTCCAACCAGCCCCACGTGAAGGGATAGTCGTTGTCGTGACGACCGTTGATGTAGACCTCCTCCACACCGCTGCCGTCCGACTCGAAGTAGAATCGGCTATAATACTCGTTTCCATAGTTATAGACGGGAAGCTGACCTTCCCAGCAATAACCCTCGAGGATGTTGTTCTCCATCTCTTCCTCGCTCTGGCATGACGTGCATGCGACGAGAGCGACGAGCGACAATGCAATGAACAGATAGCTTTTCAATGTACCCATAGTTGCGTATCTTTTTGTTAAATGACGTGCAAAGATAACGCTTTCTTTTTATTTTTTATACCTTTGTTGCCCTATCACGAAAGAAATTATGAATAGAAGAATCACTATAGCATGTCTATTGCTGGGAATGACGGCGTTGACTCAGGCCCAACCGCTCGTCTTCTGCAATGAGACAGAACAGAATATCGGCGAGGTGATGTGGAAAAAACCTGTCACCGTATCGTTTACATTGACCAACAAGGGAAACGACCCTCTGCTCATCCGTGACGTGAAGGCATCGTGTGGCTGCATGGATGCGAAGTGGGACAACAGTCCCGTGGCACCGAACGCCTCCACGCAGCTCTCCGTGACCTACGATGCCAAGATGCTCGGTCATTTCGAGAAGTTTCTCGAGGTGACGACTAACGCCTCTTCCAAGCCTATATACCTGATAATGAAAGGTGTGGTGCGGTCGGAGTTGTCGGACTATTCCAAGGACTATCCGGTGCAGATAGGTTCGTTCTACCTGAACAAGAACACGCTGGACTTCCCCGACGTGAACCGGGGCGAGCATCCTACCATGGAGTTGGAGATACTGAATACCTCCACCGAGGCTTGCGAGCCGGTGCTGATGCACCTGCCGTCGTACCTGGAGGTGAAGTCGGTGCCCGAGAAACTGCAACCCAAGGTGTCGGGCAAGCTGCAGTTGACCCTTCTGTCGGACAAACTCACTGACTTTGGACTGAAACGTACCTCGGTCTATCTGTCGCGCTACTCCGGCGACAAGGTGAGCGCCGACAACGAGATTGTCATCTCCTCCATACTGCTGCCCGACTTCTCGAAGATGACCGGCTATCAGCAAAACAACGCACCGGTGGCGGCACTCTCGCAGGCGGAGCTCGACTTCCAACTCGGCAAGAAACAGAAAGGCGTAGCGAAGCTGGTACTGACAAACAGCGGCAAGTCCGACTTGGAAATCTACTCGCTGCAGGTGAGCAACCCTGCCATCAACGTCCAACTGGGTAAACGTACCATCGTGCCTGGAGCGAAGGTACAGCTCAAGGTGAAGATACAAGAGTCCTATCTGCGTAAGCGCTCGGGCGACTACAAGGTAGTGATGATAACGAATGACCCCAACCATCCGAAGCTGGAGCTGAAGATAAAAGTCACCAAATAGCATCAACACGTATGGAACAAACTATGGAACATCCTGAGAATAGCGAGGAATACAAAGGACTGGCTGTCAACAAGGGGATAGAGCATCCCGCCACCGTCAGCCCCTACTTAAATAGCCGTAAGCGGGTGAAACGTCGCGAGCTGTCGGTGTCGGACTATGTGGAAGGCATCCTGAAGCAGGACGTCACCATCCTCAGTCAAGCTGTGACACTGGTGGAGAGCGTGCGCCCTGAACATCAAGCCCTGGCGCAAGAGGTGATAGAGAAATGTCTGCCCTACGCCGGAAACTCCGTGCGGGTGGGCATCAGCGGTGTGCCGGGAGCCGGCAAGAGCACCTCCATCGACGTGTTCGGACTCCACGTGCTGGAACGTGGCGGCAAGTTGGCTGTGCTTGCCATCGACCCTAGCAGCGAACGCAGCAAGGGAAGTATCCTGGGCGACAAGACCCGCATGGAGAAACTCTCCGTGCATCCGAAGTCGTTCATCCGTCCCAGCCCATCGGCAGGCTCGTTGGGTGGCGTGGCCCGCAAGACCCGCGAGACCATCATCCTGTGTGAGGCCGCCGGCTACGACAAGATATTCGTGGAGACGGTGGGAGTGGGACAGAGCGAGACGGCCGTTCATTCCATGGTCGACTTCTTCCTGCTCATCCAACTGGCAGGCACGGGCGACGAGCTGCAAGGTATCAAGCGTGGCATCATGGAGATGGCGGACGGCATCGTGATAAACAAAGCCGACGGCAGCAACATCGAGAAAGCCAAGCTGGCTGCTACCCACTTCCGCAACGCCCTGCACCTGTTCCCCGCTCCCGAGAGCGGATGGACACCCGAGGTGCTCACCTATTCCGGCTTCTACGGACTGGGCATCAAAGAGATTTGGGACATGATAGACCGCTACATCAATTTCGTGAAGCTCAACGGATACTTCGACTACCGCCGCAACGAGCAGTCGAAGTACTGGATGTACGAGTCCATCAACGAGCAGCTACGCGACAACTTTTACAACAACCCCACCATCTCGTCGATGTTGACGGACAAGGAGAACGACGTGCTTGGCGGAAAGCTCACATCCTTCGTGGCGGCCCGACAACTGCTGGACATCTACTTCGGTAAGGGATAAAAATGGCCCATTCGGTCTGACACGAAGTCCCCGCCCTTCGGATTGGCTGATTTATGTCCTATATTTGAACGATATTTGTCGGTTGTATTCGACAAAAGAACGCTATCTTTGTAGCGGTAAGTGCATCAGAAGCTTGTGCTTGCCGCTACATTATTAAATAATAGATTATCATCATGAGAAGACACATTACTACTGGACTTTTTGCAGCCTTAGCGCTGATGATGAACGCACAGACGTTTAAAGAATGGCAAGACCCCGAGATTAATGCCGTCAACCGCGCGCCTATGCACACCGACTACTTCGCTTACGAGTCGAAGGACGCGGCCATGCAGGGCGATCGCAGACAATCCTCCAACTACATGACACTGAACGGCATCTGGAAGTTCTTCTGGGTGGCAAATGCCGACCAGCGGCCTACGGACTTCTGGAAGGTGGGCTTCAACGACAAGGGCTGGGACGAGATGCCCGTGCCGGGAATCTGGGAGCTGAACGGCTTTGGTGACCCGCTCTACGTGAACATTGGTTACGCTTGGCGCAGCCAGTTCAAGAACAACCCGCCCGAAGTGCCTGTGCAGAACAACCACGTGGGCTCCTACCGCCGCACCTTCACGGTGCCTTCCGACTGGAAAGGAAAAGACATCATCGCCCATTTCGGATCCGTCACCTCCAATATTTATCTGTGGGTGAACGGCCGCTACGTGGGATACAGTGAGGACAGCAAACTGGAGGCTGAGTTCGACCTCACTTCGTACCTGAAACCTGGACAGGAGAACCTCATCGCTTTCCAAACCTTCCGCTGGTGCGACGGCACCTATCTGGAGGACCAAGACTTCTTCCGCTATTGCGGTGTGGGTCGCGACTGCTACCTCTACGCCCGCAACAAGAAACGCATACAGGACATTCGCGTGACACCCGACCTCGATGCCGACTACCGCAACGGAACCCTCACCGTGAAACTGGAGCAGAGGGGTAATGGCACGGTAAACCTGGAACTGCTCGACGCCGCCGGACAACAGGTGGCCACCGCTACGGCTAAAGGCAACGCCAACGTAGAGATGCAGGTGGAGAGCCCCAACAAGTGGACGGCGGAGACACCTTATTTATATACGTTGCGCGCCAATGTGCAGGGTACGGATGAGGTCATCCCCGTGAAAGTGGGCTTCCGCAAGATAGAACTGAAGGGCAACCAGATATTGGTGAGCGGACAGGCCGTGCTCTTCAAGGGTGCTGACCGTCACGAGATGGACCCCGACGGCGGTTACGTGGTGTCCCGCGAGCGGATGATACAAGATGTACAGCTGATGAAGCAACTAAACATCAATGCCGTGCGTACCTGCCACTATCCCGATGACCCCTTCTGGTACGAACTCTGCGACCAGTACGGACTCTACATGGTGGCTGAGGCCAACCTCGAGTCGCACGGCATGGGCTATAATGAGAAGACGCTGGCCAAACGTGACGATTATGCCAAGGCACATCTGGAACGCAACCAACGCAATGTGCAGCGTAACTTCAACCACCCGAGCGTCATCTTCTGGTCGCTGGGCAACGAGGCCGGCTTCGGACCCAACTTCGAGGCTTGCTACCGGTGGATAAAGAGCGAAGACCCCAGTCGTGCCGTGCAGTACGAACAGGCTCATGGCAACGAGTTTACCGACATCTACTGCCCGATGTATGCCGACTATTATAATATGGAGAAGTATGGCAAACGCACCGATACCACCAAACCGCTCATCCAATGCGAATATGCCCATGCCATGGGTAACTCGGAAGGTGGTTTCAAGGAGTATTGGAACTTGATACGTAAGTACCCCAGTCTGCAAGGTGGCTTCATCTGGGACTTCGTGGACCAATCCATCCGCTGGAAAGGTAAAGACGGAGCGGCCATCTATGCCTATGGTGGCGACTTCAACCGCTATGATGCTTCAGACCTGAACTTTTGTGACAATGGCCTGATAGGTCCCGACCGCATTCCCAATCCCCACGCATACGAGGTGGGCTACTACTACCAGAACATTTGGACGACTCCCGTGGACGTGAAGAATGGCGAGGTGGAGATCTATAACGAGAACTTCTTCCGCGACCTCTCCGCCTATTACCTCGAATGGACTCTGTTGGCCGATGGACAGGCGGTGCGCAGCGGACGTGTGGAAAACCTCAACGTGGCTCCGCAACAGCGTGCCAAGGTGAAGTTGGCTATCGGCAACACCTGCAACTGCAAGGAGTGGTTGCTCAACGTCAGCTATCGCCTGAAGAATGCCGAAGGTCTGCTGCCTGCCGGCTATGCCGTGGCAAAGGACCAATTGGTGGTGAACCCCTATGCCGCACCCGTTATGGAGTTGAAGAATGAAGTGCTGGTGAACGTGCCCATGGAGTCTCCGCAAGTGCAGGACAATGACCAACGCTATTTGATTGTAAGTGGCGACCAATATACACTGGAGTTCAACCGGAGCAACGGATACTTGAGCCGCTACACCCTATCCGGCGTGGAGATGCTGAAGGAGGGTGCCGCTCTGACCCCCAACTTCTGGCGTGCTCCGACGGACAACGACTTCGGTGCATCCCTGCAACAGAAGTTCGTGGTTTGGAAGAATCCGGAGATACAGTTGACCTCCCTCAAGTGGGAGAACGTAGACGACCAAGTGTCGGTGAAGGCCGAGTATGACATGAAGAGCGTTTCAGCCCGCCTCTATCTGACCTATCTCATCAACAACAAGGGCGCTGTGAAGGTGACCCAAAAGATGACCGCTGACGCACAGGCCAAGGTGTCGCCCATGTTCCGCTTCGGTATGCAGATGCCTATGCCGAAGGACTTTGAAACTGTAAACTACTATGGCCGTGGACCGATAGAGAACTACAGCGACCGCAACCATGTGACCGACTTGGGCATCTACCGGCAGACCGTGGATGAGCAATTCTACGCCTATATCCGTCCGCAGGAGACCGGCACCAAGACCGACATCCGTTGGTGGCAGATGCTGAACGCTGCCGGACGCGGACTGCAGATTGTGGCTGAGGCTCCCTTCTCGGCTTCTGCCCTGCACTACACCATCGAGTCGCTCGACGAGGGATGGACCAAACAGCAAGGTCACTCCCAGGAGGTGAAGGAGAGTGACCTCACCAACCTCTGCATCGACAAGGCGCAGATGGGACTCGGCTGCGTGAACAGCTGGGGCGCATGGCCTTTGGAACAATACCGGTTGCCTTATGGCGATTATGAGTTCACCTTTATCCTCAGTCCCGTGCATACCGCCGTCACGGGACCGGCTAAATGACAGGGCACAAGACATAATGAGAAATCCCCATCCGCTCGACCTCGAAGGTCAGCGGATGGGGATTCTCATTGTATGATGCTAACTGTGAAAGTTCTGTTAGATAGAAAGCTCGCGCAAGACACTCACCAACTCCGGTTGGATGGGCTTGTCTTTCTTGATGGCTTTGGTGAACGGCACGTAGACGATCTCGTCGTGGTCGATGCCTATCATCACATTGCGCTGTCCGTCCATCAGTGCGTCGATGCTGGCGGCACCCATACGACTGGCGATGATACGGTCGTGCGCCGTAGGACTACCACCGCGCTGCAGGTGACCCAAGATAGACACACGCACGTCGTACTGCGGATACTCCTTCTTCACGCGCTCGGCATAGTGCATGGCACCGCCCGTGATAGGACTTTCGGCAACCAATACGATGCTACTGCTCTTCGACTTGCGGAAGCCATTCTTGATGAACTCCTCCAATTGGTCGACCTCTGTGCTGAACTCTGGAATGATGGCAGCCTCGGAACCCGAAGCGATGGCGCCATTCAAGGCAAGAAAACCTGCGTCGCGTCCCATCACCTCCACAAAGAACAGACGCTCGTGCGAGGTGGCTGTGTCGCGAATCTTGTCCACCGCATCCAAGATGGTATTCAGTGCGGTATCGTAACCGATGGTGGTGTCCGTGCCGTAGAGGTCGTTGTCAATCGTCCCCGGCAGACCAATGCAAGGCACGTCATACTCCTGGGCGAAGATGCGGGCACCCGTAAGGGAACCATCGCCGCCGATGATAATCAGCGCGTCAATCTCCTCCTTCTTCATGGTTTCGTAAGCGATGGCTCTACCCTCGGGGGTAGTGAACTCTTTGCATCGTGCCGTCTTCAGGATTGTACCTCCCCGTTGGATGATGTTGCTCACGTTTTCTGTCTTGAACTCTTGGATTTCATCAGTAATCAGGCCTTTATAGCCTCTGTAGATGCCTTTTACCCTGAGATTGTTGTAAATAGCCGCACGCGTCACTGCACGTATGGCAGCGTTCATACCCGGAGCATCACCTCCTGAGGTTAAGATTCCTATACATTTTATTTCTCCCATAAACAACCTATTTAAAAACGTTGCAAATTTAGCAAATAATCGAGAGAGGTTCCACAAAGGAATCTAAATCTATATGGTCTAAAGATAAAAATTGGTTAACCGCTATCCTTTTGTGACATGTTATTGGTGCTCTTGTATGGCTTTCTTACACTCTTCCATCAGCCATTTGGGTGTGGAGGTGGCCCCGCAGATACCTATACTGGAGATGCCGTCAAGCAGAGTGTAGTCTATCTCGTTAGCGTCGTTTATCAAGTAAGCGTTCGGGTTCACCTTCTTGCACTCGTTGAAGAGCACCTTCCCGTTGGAACTCTTCTTGCCGCTGACGAAGAATATCAGGTCGTGCGAGGCGGCGAAGTTGCGGATGTTTGTCATCCGGTTGGCCACCTGGCGGCAGATGGTGTCGTAGAACTTGAAGTCGGCGGGGGACACGATGTGACCCTCGATGTAGTGCACAATCTCGCGGAACTCATCCAGCGACTTGGTCGTCTGGGAGTAGAGCCGGATGTCCCGATGGAAATCCAGTCCCTTGGCCTCCTCCAACGATTCTATCACGATGGCCTCACCTTGTGTCTGTCCCACCAATCCCAACACTTCTGCGTGTCCGCTCTTGCCGTAGATGACTATCTGCCGTTCGTGCGTAGGGTCGGCATCGAACTCCCGCTTGATGCGCTTCTGCAACTGTAGTACCACGGGGCAGGTGGCATCCACCACCTCCAGGTGGTTCGTCTCGGCTATGCGGTATGTTTCGGGCGGCTCTCCGTGGGCGCGCAACAGTATCTTAGCATCGTGCAACTGCTTGAACTCCTCGTGGTTGACTGTAATCAATCCCATCTGCTTGAGCCGCTCGCACTCCATTCCGTTGTGCACAATGTCCCCCAGACAGTAGAACTCGCTCCCTTTGGCCAACTCCGTCTCCGCCTTCTGGATGGCTGTTGTCACTCCGAAGCAGAAGCCTGACTCCTTGTCTATCTCTATGCGTATCATTCGCCGGCCACTCTAAGATACTGTTGGATCAACCACTGCTTCTGCTCCTCGATGGTGAGGTTGCTGTTGTCGAGCAAGAGGGCATCGTCGGCTTTGCGCAGGGGACTGACGGCCCGGTGCTCGTCGATGTAGTCGCGTTCCTTCACGTTCTTCAGTATCTCGTCGAAACTGTTTTCCTCGCCTTTTGCCTTCAACTCGTCGTAGCGGCGCTGTGCGCGAATCTCCGCCGAGGCGGTAACGAATATCTTCAGCTCGGCATCGGGGAACACCGTGGTGCCGATGTCGCGGCCGTCCATCACGATGCCTTTCTCCTTGCCCATCATCTGCTGTTGTGTCACCAATGCCTCGCGTACGAAATCTGTGGCGGCCACGATACTCACCTTCGACGATACCTTCATGGTGCGTATCTCGCTCTCCACGTTCACTCCGTTGAGGTAGGTCAGCGGCTTTTTCGTCTCCGGGTCGATGCGGAAACGTATCTCGATGCCGGCAATCTGTTTGCGTAGCGCTTCCTTGTCTATCTCGTTGCCATCGAAGAGCCCCTGTTGCAGACAATGGAGCGTCACGGCCCGATACATGGCACCGCTATCTATATAAATGTAGCCGATTTCCTTGGCCAGGTCTTTCGCCATCGTGCTTTTGCCGCATGACGAATATCCGTCCACGGCGATAACAATCTTTTTCATGCTTGTTTTTGTTTGCAAAAGTAAGACATTCATCCCGTATAACCATAGAAGATGACCCGAAAACTTGTGTGCGCCAATATGCAGGGAATGTCCCTGACAAACATCATGGAACCCATGTTACGGCTTACTTAGGGTTAAAAAATATAAATATTGAGCCTTTTTGCGTGTAAAAAGACGCGGAAGAGAGGGTGGGTGGAATAAAAGACGTATATTTGCATCAAATGAGTAACACCTTATTTTAAAGTAAAATTTTATGGAAGTTAAAAAATCGCCCAAGGCAGACCTCGAAGGTAAAAAGAGTACCTGGCTGCTTATTGGTTATGTGCTGATTTTGGCTGCTATGTTTGTCGCTTTCGAATGGAGTGAACGCGACAGAGAAATCCTGACGGCACAAGGACCAGTTGAAGTTACATTTGAGGAGGACATCGTTCCTATTACCCAACAAGAGGTAAAACCGACTCCTCCGCCTCCCCAAGCACCTTCTGCGGAAGAAGTGTTGAAAATCGTAGACAATGATGCGAACGTTGAAGAAACCGAAATAGCCTCTACTGAGGATAAGGGTGAAGCCGTACAGGTGGTAGCTTCTGGTCCCGCAGTGGTTGTGCAAGAGGTTGAGCCTGAAGAAGAACCTGTGTTCCAGGTTGTAGAAAAGATGCCTAAGTTCCCTGGTGGTGACGCTGAGTGCATGAGATTCTTGAGCAAGAATATCAAATACCCGACTATCGCACAGGAGAATGGTATCCAAGGCCGTGTAATCCTTCAGTTCGTGGTAAACAAAGACGGTTCCATTGTTGACGTGGTTGTTGCACGTAGCGTTGACCCCTATCTGGACAAAGAGGCCGTGCGCGTGGTGAAGCTGATGCCGAAATGGGAACCGGGTGAACAACGCGGTAAACCGGTGCGCGTAAAATACACCTTACCGGTTATGTTTAGATTACAGTAATTTGTTTAATTGAATAAGGTGATAAAAGGCTGCTCTTAAAAGCGCAGCCTTTTTTTTGACCTTATTTCTATAATAGTTGTTATAATATATGATGTATAGTTCGTCCGATTTGTTGAAAAAGGTGAATGACGGCATTGCCGGACTCAAATATTCTCGTGAGCCCAAAAGCTTGTATGAACCCATTACC
>CAVINS010000033.1:0-13799 GCA_963643925.1 Bacteroidaceae bacterium | reverse complement strand
GTATAGAGATGTACCATAACTATACTCTCCTCCACGACGACCTGATGGACCGTGCCGACATGCGCCGCAACAAACCTACCGTACATAAGGTGTGGAACGACAATGTGGCTATCCTTTCGGGCGACACCATGTTGGTGCTGGCTTACCGGTTGATGGCCCGTTGTGGCGAGACACACTTGAAGGAGGTGCTCGACCTGTTCAGTCTGACCGCCCTGGAGATAGGGGAGGGACAACAGTATGACATGGAGTTCGAGACCCGCAACGATGTGACCGAAGCCGAGTATATTGAGATGATCCGTCTCAAGACCTCCGTGCTGTTGGCGGCAAGTCTGAAGATCGGCTCCGTATTGGCTGGCGCTTCGTCAACCGACTGTGATGTCCTCTATGACTTCGGTGTGCAGATAGGCTTGGCGTTCCAACTGCAGGACGATTACCTCGATGTATATGGCGACCCGGCTATCTTTGGGAAGAAAATCGGCGGCGATATCTTGTGCAATAAGAAGACCTATATGCTCATCAACGCATTGCGTAATGCCAACGACCGGCAACGTGAGGAATTGCAGATGTGGTTAGAGAAAAAAGATTTCCTGCCCGAGGAAAAAATTGCAGCCGTAACGAGGATCTATAACGAGACTGGTATCCGCGAACTGTGCAGTCGCAAGATAGACTCCATCTTCGCTGCCGGCATGGCCAGGCTCGACCAGCTCTCTGTTTCGGCAGAGCGAAAGGAAAACCTTCGTCAGTTTGCCCTCTCGTTGATGCACCGTAAAGTGTAATTGTATGTTGGTAGACACCCATTCGCATCTGTTCATGGACGAGTTCGCTTCCGACCGCTCGGAAGTGATGCAACGCGCGTTCGATGCTGGAATCGAGCGTATCTACATGCCCAATGTGGACCTGTCGACTTTGGAGCCTTTGCTGAGTCTCTGCAGTCAGTACGCAGGCAAGTGCTTTCCGCTCATCGGATTTCATCCGACCTCCATCACTTCATCCGACTATCAGGGTGAACTGGCTGCCATCAAGCAGAGTCTTGACGAACACCCCAGACTCTTCGTGGGTATTGGCGAGGTGGGGCTCGACTTCTATTGGGACACAACCTATGCGAAGGAGCAGATAAAGGTTTTCGAGGAACAACTCCAGTGGGCGTTGACTTACGACCTCCCTCTGATTATCCACTGCCGCAATGCCTTCGCCGAACTCTATGACTGCATGAAACCCTACATCGACTCCCCACTGAAGGGAATCTTCCATTGCTTCACTGGCGATGTGGCTGATGCGGAACGTTTCCTGCAGTTCCGTCGTTTCCTGTTCGGGGTGAATGGAACCGTCACCTATAAGAAATCGCATCTGCCTGCCATGCTACATAGTATGATACCTCTGGACCGGCTAGTGCTCGAGACCGACTCTCCCTATCTGCCCCCGGTACCCTTCAGGGGAAAGCGTAATGAATCTTCCTATATAATATATGTAGCGGAGAAAATCTCCCAGGTTTATGAGCTGCCTGTGGATGAAGTCGCCCGGCAGACCTCTAGAAATGCCCTACTTCTCTTCGGGGGTGCCAAAGGGGTTGCTTGGGGTATTAAAGAATTTTAAATTTGAATTATTATCGAAATATTTGGGTGCCGATAACGGCGGTAAGAAAAAAAAAGAATATATTTGCCGATGAAAACGTTTGCCCTTACGGAGAATCTTCGTACTTTGCGGCCGTTTTCGAGAAAGACGCTAATTGGAGAGATGCTCGAGTGGTTGAAGAGGCACGCCTGGAAAGCGTGTATACGCCTAAAGCGTATCGGGGGTTCGAATCCCCCTCTCTCCGCAAAACAAATCAGTAAACAGAATAAAAATAGTAATAATTAATTAATCTTAAAAAATTAGACACACATGAAAAAGTTATTTGCAATTATTGCAGTGATGGGTATCCTTTCATTTGGATTAACTCAGGCAGTCATGGCTCAGGACGAGAATGCTGCTGCAGCTGAACAAACAGAACAGGTTGCCGCAACGGATGAGGCCGCAGCTCCTGCTGAAGCTGCTGAGGCAGCAGAACCCGAGACAGTTGTTGTTGAAGGTGGTATCCACAAAGAGATCAAGGTTAAGTTTATCGAGGGTAGTGCCGACTTCATGTCATTGGTTGCTATCGCATTGGTTCTCGGTTTGGCATTCTGCATCGAGCGTATCATTTACTTGAGCCTTGCAGAGGTTAATACAAAGAAATTGATGAAGGGCATCGAGGACGCTTTGGAGAAAGGCGACGTAGAAGAGGCTAAGACAGTTTGCCGTAACACAAGAGGTCCTGTTGCTTCTATCTGCTACCAGGGTTTGATGAGAATCGACGAGGGTGTTGACGTTGTTGAACGTTCAGTGGTTTCTTACGGTGGCGTTCAGTCAGGCTACCTCGAGAAAGGTTGCTCATGGATTACATTGTTCATTGCCATGGCTCCGTCACTCGGATTCTTGGGTACTGTGGTTGGTATGGTGATGGCCTTCGATAAAATCCAGGCTGCAGGTGATATCTCTCCGACAGTTGTTGCCGGTGGTATGAAAGTTGCCTTGATTACAACTATCTTCGGATTGGTCGTTGCCTTGATTCTGCAGATTTTCTACAACTACATCCTTTCTAAAATCGAGGCTTTGACAAGCGATATGGAAGATTCTACAATCAACCTGCTCGATATGATTACAAAGTACAACCTGAAATACAAAAAATAATTAGTACAAATGGCAAAGTTATCATATAAAGTATCTTACTATGTGATGTATGCCATCTTTGCAGTTATTATAATTGTATTGGCATTATTCTACGGCGTTGGATACACAAATCCTTGGGGAGAATACAACGCTCCGCAACATACAGATACATTAATTTACTTAATGTATTTCCTCTTTGGCATCACTGTGTTGGCTGCTGTAGTTGCTGCTGTTGCTCAGTTCATTGCAGCTTTCAGAGATAACGCAAAGAATGCACTCAAGTCTTTGATTGGTTTCGTTTTGTTGATTGCGCTGGTGCTCGTTACCTATGCTATGGGATCTGATGCTCCCGTGAAGACTGGTGACGGTATCTACAATGACGCGTTCTGGTTGAAGATAACAGACATGTTCCTTTATTCTACTTATTTCTTGTTGGGTATCGCTGTATTGGCTACTCTGATCAACCTGACTGGAATCTTTAGAAGGAGATAATAATATCATTGATTAATTATTAAGTAAGTAAAAATGGCAAAAAAGAAAAGAAGCGTTCCTGGTATCAACTCCAGTTCTACAGCCGATATCGCTTTTATTCTGCTCATTTTCTTCCTTATTACAACATCAATGGACACGGATAGAGGTTTGGCACGTCAGTTGCCCCCTCCTCCTCAGGAGCAAGATCCGGAAGATATTATTGTTAAGGAACGGAATGTGCTGGCGGTACGTCTGAATGCAAATAATCAGCTTATGTGCGGTTCGGACTATATCGATGTCAATGAATTGAGAGCCAGAGCCAAGGAATTCATTACTAATCCGAATGATGACCCAAATCTGCCTGAGAAACATGCAAAGCAGATTAACTTCTTCGGAAATGTAATGGTTACCGATAAGCATGTGATTTCTGTTCAGAATGACCGCGGAACAAGCTATAAGGCTTATTTCAATGTACAGAATGAATTGATTGCTGCTTATAATGAATTGAGAAACGAACTTGCTCAAAGTCAGTTCAATAAAAAGTATAATGAATGTTCTGAAGAAGAGCAGGATGCAATTCGCGAGTACTATCCTCAGAAGATATCTGAAGCAGAACCTAAAAACTATGGAGGTAAATAACAATGGGAAGATTTGATAAGAAAGGTAAACGTGGAATGCCGGAGTTGAATACTTCGTCCTTGCCTGACCTTATTTTCACCTTGTTGTTCTTCTTCATGATTGTAACATCAATGCGTGAGGTAACGTTGAAGGTAGAGTTCACGGTTCCGCAAGGTACTGAATTGGAGAAACTCGAGAAGAAATCTTTGGTTTCGTTCATCTATGTAGGTCGCCCTACACAAGAGTTGCGTAAGAAAATGGGTTCTGAAAGTCGTATCCAGCTGAACGATAAGTTCGCCGATGTGGCCGACGTTATGGACTACGTTTACCAAGAGCGTGCCAACATGAGTGAGTCGGATCAGCCGTTTATGCGTGTCTCTTTGAAGATCGATCAAGATACCAAGATGGGTATTGTAACCGATATCAAGCAGGCCTTGCGTAAAGCTTATGCTCTGAAGATTAACTATTCGGCTTCACAAAGACAATAAAATCATCGATATTCGATTCTATAAAGGAAGGGAGAACACATTCAGTGTTCTCCCTTTTTTTGTTTTGTTTATTATAATATATGTTATAAACCATCTTTCCGCTTTGTGTAAAACACTACATTTGCCTCATAAATGTTTCACTAAAACCTAAACTTTCATGAGAAAACTACTTCTTTTATTAGTAGTATGTTGCTGTGTATGCACATCTTTCGCACAGTCTATCGATTGGAACAAGGCTCTCCCGGCCGATTCCAAAACTAAAGTAGGAAAGTTACCAAATGGTATTACCTATTATCTGCGTCACAACGAAGAGCCTAAGGAACGGGCTAGTTTTTACATCATTCGTAATGTTGGTGCGCTCCTCGAGGAGGATGCACAGGATGGTTTGGCTCACTTCCTCGAGCACATGGCTTTCAATGGAAGCAAGAACTTCCCTGGTAACAGTATGATTTCCACCCTGGAACGCTATGGCGTTTCTTTCGGTGGTAACCTTAATGCTTACACTACCCAGAATGAAACTGTCTACAACATTAGCGATGTACCTTGTACCAACGAGTCTTTGGTTGATACCTGCTTGCTGATTCTCCACGACTGGTCTTACTACCTGACTCTTTCCGACAAGGATATTGACGATGAGCGTGGTGTCATCTCCGAGGAGTGGCGTTCGCGTCGCGATGCCGGCGCTCGTATTCGTGAGCAGCAGAACAATGTTTTGCTCAAAGGGTCTAAATATGCTGTGCGTGATGTCATCGGTGATTTGAAAGTGATTCAGAATTTCAAATATCAAGAGATTCGTGATTTCTATCATAAATGGTATCGTACCGACCTCGAGGCCATTGCTATCTGTGGAGATTTCGATGTGGACAAGATGGAACAGAAGATCAAGGATGTGTTTACGTCTATCCCTGCCATCGAGAATCCTGCGCCACGTCCTTTCTATGAGGTACCGGAGCACAAAGAAACCTATTTCTGTGTAGCTACTGATAAAGAGTCGACCCAGTCTACCGTAGCCGTTATTCGTTTTTGGAAGGCTAAAGAACCGAATGGTGTTGTAACCTATCAAGATCTGAAAGATGGTCTCATCGCCAACTTCTATAATTCGATGCTTGCTAGTCGTCTGAGAGAGTTGGTGCAGAAAGGCACAGCTCCCTTCATGAACGCTTCCATCGGATATGGTGCATTCGTGCGTGGCTATGAATCGTATGACCTCTATGCTATTGCCAAACCTAATCAGGAAGATGCAGCTCTGAAAGCTGTTCTGGCCGAGAACACACGTGTTGCGCAGCATGGATTTACCGAGACTGAGCTCAATCGTGTGAAGGCTAACTTCCTCACGGGTCTCGAGTCTTCTCTGAAAGATATCGACAAGACCAATAACGAGACCTATATTAAGGATATGCAGATTAACTTTCTCGAGAAGGAAGGTATGATGGATTTCGTTGATTACTATAATGCTGTGAAGGAAATCCTTCCGACTATCACTGCTGCAGAAGTTTCGAATAAGATTAAGGATTGGTGGAAAGAAGACAACCGCGTTATTTTGGTCAATGGTCCGAGTGAAGGTGTGAAACACCTCACTGAAGCAGAAGCCAAGGCTATCGTTGCTGAATCCGAGATCATGATGGTAGATGCCTATGAAGATGACGATGTTTCCGGAAACCTTATCAACGAAGACTTGAAAGGTTCCTCTATCGTGAAGACAAAGGCTCTTCCTGCATTTGACGCTGAAGAGTGGACTCTTTCCAATGGCGCTAAGGTCGTGTTCCGCAAGGCCGACTTCGATAAGGACAATGTTGCTTTGTCCGCTTACAGTAAAGGTGGTACTTCACAGTACGACGTTGACCTGTTGCTCTCCGCACAGAATACTGCAAGCCTTGTGAACGCCTACGGTTTAGGAGATTATGACGCGATTGCACTCAATAAAGTGCTCACAGGTAAACATGCCGGTTGCTCGGTTGGCATCAAAGGTTTGTATGAGACCGTCAGTGGTACAGCTACACCGCAAGATATGGAAACCATGTTCCAGTTGCTCTACCTGCGATTCGAGAAGCCTCGTTTCGATGCCAATGTGCACAAAGTGATGATAGACCGCAACAAAATTATGTTGCAACAGGCTGAGGGTAACCCCCGTACCATCATGAGCGACTCGCTGACAATGATCAACTCTAACTATAACCCTCGAACGCAATTGCTGAAGGCAACCAATATCGAGCAGATTACCCTGGACAAAATAGAGAAGGTGTACCGCGACCGTATCGCTGATGCAAGTGACTTCACCTTCTTTATTGTTGGTAATGTTGAGGCGGCTGCTGTGAAACCTTTGGTTGAGAAGTATATCGGTTCCATCCCCTCTACCTATCGTCACGAGAAATGGATTGACCGAAAGGTGCGTGGACCGAAAGGCAAAACGGAGAAAGTTATAGAGATTCCCTTTGAAACTCCAAAGGCAACCGTTATCATCAACTTCAATAAAGAGATGAAGTATGACTTGAAGCAATCGTTCGAAAATACTGTCTTGAAGGAGATTCTGGATATGCGTTACACTGCCAACATCCGTGAGAAAGAGGGTGGTACGTATGGCGTAGGTGTTTTCGAGGGCGTCAGTCGCGAGCCTGTCTGTGGGTATACCATAGGTATGCAGTTCGACTGCGAGCCCGACCGTGCCGCACATCTTAAGTCGCTAATTTATGCGGAGATTGATAAACTCATCAAAGATGGTGTGACCGAGGAGGAGCTCAGCAAGGTTGTTCTCAATATTCAGAAAAACCGAGAGCAGAGCAAACATCACAATGCCTACTGGATGGGTGTGCTCAACACTTACTATCAGACGGGCATCAACATGGACGACGTTGCCAACTACGAGCAGATACTTGAGAAGTTGACTCCGACGGACATCCAAAAGTACGCCAAGAAACTCTTCAATAAGATTGACGTGGTGGACGTGATGTTTGTCCCGAAGAAGTAACACTGCTTGCTGGAATATCATAACGTTGCCTTGCCGATCATAGTGATAGGGTCGGCAAGGCATTGTTGTGTCTGAGGGTTTGTAGCCCTGCCAAACGTAATGATGTGTAAGTATAGCGATAATTACGTAACTGCCTCATAACTAGTCACTGAAATCTTTATAGATTGTTAAATTGAATAGAATCTGAAAAATAAGTGATAATTATGTGTGGTTCTATACTTCTTTTGCCTATATTTGTAAAAAAATAAACGAATAAGAATGGCACACCATCAATTAGACACTTTGGATGAGCAGATATTGAAGCTGATTGCTAACAATGCTCGTATTCCTTTTCTGGAGGTGGCCCGCGCATGTAACGTGTCTGGAGCCGCTATCCATCAACGTATTCAGAAATTGACGAACCTTGGCATTATTAAGGGTTCCGAGTTCGTAATCGACCCTGAGAAGATAGGGTATGAAACTTGTGCGTATATCGGATTGTTCCTCAAAGACCCCGGACAGTTTGATACAGTTACCAATGCCTTGAAGGGTATACCCGAGGTGGTTGAATGTCACTTCACTACGGGTAAGTACGACATCTTCATCAAGATTTACGCTAAGAACAACCATCATCTGCTCACAATCATCCACGACAAACTGCAGCCGCTGGGACTGCAGCGTTCCGAAACCATCATCTCCTTCAATGAGGCCATTAAACGGCAAATGCCAATCCTCGACCTCTCTGCCAAGAGGAGCAGGATTGCAGAGCGTGAAAACAACGTTGATGACGATGATGACGATGAAATTGATCTGCCCTAAGGAAGCGTTTACTTCCTTGTGTAGTTGATGAAACTATACGAAAAGAGATGTTTGTCATCAGGTTGACGGACATCTCTTTCTGTTTCTGCCCATTCCGTTTGGTTGATAGCGGGAAAGAACGCGTCCGCCTGCTTGGGCGTATCTTCTACCAGCGTGATGTATAGCTTGTTGGCATAGGACATCGCCTGCTCGTAGACCGATGCGCCCCCTATGATGAATACCTCTTCGTCTGCCACGCAATGACTTAACGCTTCTTCCAACGACCGGAAACACTCTGCTCCCGTGAATGCGGCTTCCGTGTTGCGGCTCAGCACAATGTTACGGCGGTTGGGCAGGGCGCCTTTGGGTAGCGACTCGAACGTGCGCCGTCCCATGATGATGGTGTGTCCCGTAGTGAGCTCCTTGAAGCGCTTCATGTCGTTCGGTAGCCAATAGAGAAGTTTGTTCGCGTAGCCGATGGCATTGTTGCGGGCGATGGCTACAATGATGCTCACCTGCTTGTCTGTTGTCCGGTTCATCTCGTTCCTCCTTACCTTATTATATATTAAACGGCTACCACGCCGGCGATGTGCGGGTGTGGGTTATAGTTCTCCAACTCAAAGTCCTCGTAGCGGAAGCTGAACAGGTCCTTCACGTCCGGGTTTATCTTCATTGTGGGCAGCTGCCGTGGCTCGCGTGTCAGTTGCAGTTTCACTTGCTCGATGTGGTTGCTGTAGATATGCGCGTCGCCCAGCGTATGGATGAAGTCGCCGGCTCTCAGTCCCGTGACCTGTGCCACCATCATCAGTAGCAGGGCATACGATGCTATGTTGAACGGGACCCCCAGGAAGGAGTCGGCGCTCCGTTGATACATCTGCATGCTCAACCGGCCGTTCACCACATAAAACTGGAAGAAAGCGTGGCACGGAGGCAGGTTCATGTTGTTAAGGTCCGCTACGTTCCATGCGCTCACGATGATGCGTCGCGAGTCTGGATTGTGCTTGATGGTCTCTATCGCCTCTTTGATTTGGTCGATGTGTCCGCCGTTATAGTCTGGCCACGAGCGCCATTGGTATCCGTAGATATGACCCAGGTCACCGTTCTCGTCCGCCCATTCGTTCCATATCCGCACGCCATGTTCCTGCAGGTACTTCACGTTGGTGTCGCCGTTGAGGAACCAAAGCAACTCGTAGATGATGGATTTCAAGTGTAGCTTTTTGGTAGTGAGGCACGGGAAACCGTCCTCCAGATTGAAGCGCATCTGATGTCCGAATACGCTGATGGTGCCGGTTCCGGTCCGGTCTTCCTTCTTTGTGCCCTCCGTCATGATTCGTTGCAGGAGGTCCAGGTATTGTTTCATTGTATGTCTTTGTTTCTTTATAATGTCTGCAAATGTACGAAAAATGCAGTAGACCCTCTTCGGTACGCTCACATTTCTTTAGAACTTCTCGTTTAGTCGCTCTTTATCAGTAGTCTATGTTCGGTACACCACTCATTTCCCCTCTCTTATGCGGCTTCCCTCGTCTCCCTTCGAATGAAACTTTTGCTTGCGGTGTATGTTAAATCGGGAAGTATGTATGGCAGTTTACATTATTTATCTATATTTGCACATAATAAAACTATTACGAACTAAAACAAGTGAAGTTATGAAAAAATATGGATTGATTGTTGCGTTGCTGCTGGCAGGTGTTGGCATTAACCAGGTGAAGGCTCAGGACGATTACAATGCCGGAATCTTCAAACACTTAAGTGTTGGTGTGAATGCCTCTACCCTGGGTTATGGTGTGGACGTGGCCTCGAACTTGGCAGCCACTTAATGTTGCGTGCAGGAGTTGATTTCGTACCCGACTATACAATAAATACCGACGTGGAAGCTGAGGCAGGGAACCGCTCAACGACAGTTGACCTGGAAGCCTCGATGAAGCGTACACAATACAGTCTGCTGCTCAATTACTATCCCTCGAAGAAGTCATCTTTCTTCCTGACGGGCGGTGCTTACTTTGGCGGAGAGGATCTTGTGACGATTGACGCGAGAAGCGACGAGATGAAACGACTCTATGATGAGAACCCTGGTGCGGCCTGCTTGGTCATCGACAAGTACAGTTTGCCCATTGAACCCGATGGCTCGGTGAAGGGTGGCATCAGCGTCAGCGGTTTCCGTCCCTATTTGGGCTTGGGCTTCGGTCGCCTTGTCCCGCACAAACGTGTGGGCTTCATGTTCGAGTTTGGTGTGCAGTTCCACGGAACTCCCAAGGTTTACTCTTCTGCGGGAGACCTCGAGGAGTTGACCAGCTACAACGATGCTGACGACGACTTGAGTAAGATTGTGGATAAGCTCAGCGTCTATCCGGTCATCAAGTTCCGTCTCTGCGGTAGACTCTTCTAACGTTCTCCAAAGGTACGTTTTTTCTCTTTCCTTTGTGCTATTTCGTCTCTTTTCTGTAAGTTTGCACAGAAACTAAAGAAGCATTCGTTCGCATGAATCTACCCGAAGAGTTTGAGAAAGAGATGACCGCCGCATTGGGCGAGGAGGAGTACGCCCGGCTTCGTGACGCTCTGCAACAGGAGTCGCCCGTGAGCCTGCGTATCAACGAGGCAAAGGCCCCTCTTGGTCTTGAGAAGCAACCGACGCTTGCCACGGCACGTCGTGTTCCTTGGTCCGAAACCGGTTACTACCTCGACCGAAGGCTCACCTTCACCTTCGACCCGCTCTTTCATGCCGGATGCTACTACGTGCAGGAGGCATCGTCGATGTTTGTGGAACGGGTGCTGCGCACCTACGTCACCTCACCCGTGTTGATGCTCGACCTCTGTGCCGCCCCTGGCGGCAAGTCCACCTTGTGCCGCTCCGTCTTGCCTCAGGGGAGTCTGCTCGTGTGCAACGAACTGGTCCGTACCCGTGCGCAGGTGCTGGCGGAGAATCTCATCAAGTGGGGACATCCCGAGGTGGTGGTGACACAGAATGCTCCGGCCGACTTCGCCGCCTATCCCTCGCTCTTCGACGTGATATTGGCGGATGTGCCCTGCTCGGGCGAGGGCATGTTTCGCAAAGACCCGACCGCCATCGACGAGTGGAGCCCCCGCAACGTGGAAACCTGCTGGACGCGCCAGCGGGAGATTCTCTCTGATGTGTGGGATGCCTTGAAGCCCGGCGGACTGTTCATCTACAGTACCTGCACCTATAATATATATGAGGACGAACGTAATGCCGAGTGGATCGTAGCGCATTTCGGCGCCGAACCTCTGTTCGTGCCCGTGGAGGCTGCGTGGAACATCACAGGCAATCTCTGCGGAGCGGACATCCCTGTCTACCATTTCCTACCTCACCGCACTGAGGGCGAGGGATTCTTCCTGGCGGCGTTCCGTAAACCCCTCGATGTTGACGTGCCGTTGGGAGGGTCGAAGGAACGGAAGAAGAACAAGGACAAACGGGGTGGGGCGAAGGCTGTGCCTGTGCCGGCAGACTGTAAACGATGCCTGCTCCATCCGGCCGACTATCAATGGGAAACCATCGGCGGTGCCGTGGTGGCTTTCCCATCCAGACATGCGGATATCTACCAAACCCTGCATGAGCGGTTGCACGTGATACATGCCGGCGTCACGGTGGCACAGCTGAAGGGTAAGGACTGCATCCCGCACCACTCGCTAGCCATGAGTGTGGACCTCAACCGCGCACAATATCCACAAGTGGAAGTCAGTTATGACCAGTCCGTGGCCTATTTGCGCAAGGAAACCATAGCCTTCGCTGCCGATGTGCCCAAAGGATATGTGTTGGTTACCTACCGAGGCATCCCCTTGGGCTTTGCCAAGAACATCGGCAACCGGGCCAATAACCTCTATCCGCAAGAGTGGCGCATCCGTAGCAGCTATATGCCCGAAGAGGTACGTTGCTTGTGTGATGATGTATGCGCTGACCTTAAGTGACTGAGTGCCAAGATGCAAAAATTGGTCACCAAATAATGCACCTGGTGTTTTGACAAATAGTGCACCTAAAAAGACAATATGTGAACTAGCGGATATGAAAAAACATCCTACCTTTGCAGAGGTTAATAAAACATTAGGTGTTTAAAGGTTGACACAAAAAACATTCTTATCCGCAGCGGCGGTAAGGAGGTAATCACACACAAATCAAATAATCTATTTATGGAATGATTAAATTATTTAATTTGTGAATTTCTATTTTTTCGGTTTTATATAGTTATTAATTATGCGCTTGAAAGCCCGTCGAAGTGATTCGCTGGGCTTTCTACTTATATATATACCTACAAATGGTGATTGCTTCATTCGGCGAAATATGCGTAACTTTGCCGACAAAACCAAATATGCAACCATTATCAATAAAATAGAACGTAAAGATGAAAACGAAACAAATGATTTTAGGATTGGCAGTGGCAGCTTTTGCCATTGCAGGTACGTCATGTGGCGGTAGTAAACAGAAAACTAACGATGCGGCTCAGGCTGAGCAGACCGTTACGGCTATGGACGTGGACAGTTTGTTGGCCAACGCCGAGGCGTTGACGGACAAAGAGGTGACCGTGGAGGCTATCTGCACCCATGCCTGCAAACATGGTGCCACCAAGATATTCCTCATGGGTAGCGACGATACGAAGACCATCCGTGTGGAGGCTTGCGAACTGGGTGCTTTCGATACCAAATGTGTCAACAGCGTGGTCCGTGTGAAAGGCATCATGAAGGAAGACCGCATCGACGAGGCTTACCTGCAGACTTGGGAGGCTCAGCTGAAAGAGGCTGCCACCAAACAGCATGGCGAGGGCGAGGCCGGATGCGAGACCGAGAAGAAGGCCAGAGGCGAGAGTGCCAACACACCCGAGGACCGTATCGCGGCTTTCCGCGCAAAGATTGCTGCCCGTCAGGCAGAAGAAGGCAAGGCTTACTTGTCCTTCTACCATGTAGATGCCATCAGCTATGAAATTGTCGAGTAATCCGGCACAACAGTTGCGCAAGGCAAGTCGTTTCCTACACCGCGAACTCTCCTTCCTCTTCGCCGGTATGGTGCTGATATATGCCACGTCGGGCATCGTCATGAACCATCGGAACACCATCAATCCAAACTATACGGTGGAGCAACGCGAGGTGGTGGTGGAGCCATTGCCCGCGCAACAGCAGGTGACCAAGGAGGATGTGCTGCGGGTGCTGCAGCCGCTGGACGAGACGAAGAACTACACGAAACACTACTTCCCCCAACCCGGAGTGATGAAGGTGTTCCTGAAGGGCGGTTCCAGTTTGGTGGTGGACCTCTCCACCCGTAAGGCTGTCTATGAGAAACTGACACCTCGTCCTGTGCTGAGCGCTATCACAAAGCTGCACTATAACCCCGGCCGTTGGTGGACTACCTTTGCCGACTTGTTCGCCGGGGCGCTCATCCTCATCACCCTCACGGGACTCATCATGCTGAAGGGCCCGAAAGGTCTGTGGGGACGAGGCGGCATCGAACTGCTCATAGGCATTGCCATTCCGCTGATCTTCCTCTTCTGCTGAGGAAGTCGTGCGGTCCTGCAAGTCGCCGCAGACATTAGAAACCAACATCTGTCCTGCTCACTCACGGGCAGATGATTTACTATAACGAACCGACACAGGGATTCAATGTGCTTGAGTCTTTGTGTCGGTTCGCTTTTATTTACCTTCCTACATTTCCCTTCATACTATCGAAATTGTTGCAACGGCATAGACTTATATCCTGAAAAGTTTACGCTAAATCGGTATTTGACAATTGCCGTACACGTGTTTGACAATTGCCGTACACATGTTTGACAATTGCCAGTTACCCTACA